>NZ_CAUVXO010000181.1:0-1458 GCF_963555865.1 Protofrankia sp. Cr1 | reverse complement strand
TGGGGCACGATGGCCTCTATGGCGACCACGTCCGTGATTCCTGATGTGCTGGCGACCCGCTATGCCTCGGCCGAACTGACCAGCCTGTGGTCACCGGAGAACAAGGTCGTCCAGGAACGCCGGCTCTGGCTGGCGGTGCTGCGCGCCCAGCGGGACCTGGGCCTGACCATCCCCGCGGGTGTGATCGAAGACTATGAGCGGGTCCTCACCGACGTCGACCTTGATTCGATTGCGCAACGGGAGCGGATCCGGCGCCATGACGTGAAGGCCCGGATCGAGGAGTTCAACGCCCTTGCCGGCCATGAGCACGTGCACAAGGGCATGACGTCGCGGGATCTCACCGAGAACGTCGAGCAGCTCCAGGTGCGCAGCTCGCTGGTGCTGATCCAGAACCGGATGGTGGCGGCGCTGGCCCGGCTCGGGCAGCTTGCCGCCACGTACGACACGCTGGTGATGACCGGACGCAGCCACAATGTGCCGGCGCAGGCAACCACGCTCGGCAAGCGGTTCGCGTCCGCCGGTCAGGAGCTGCTCATCGCGTTCGAGCGGGTGGAGGAGCTGCTCGCCCGCTACCCGCTGCGTGGGATGAAGGGTCCGGTCGGGACCGGCCAGGACATGCTCGACCTGCTGGACGCGGATCCGGCGAAACTGGCCGAGCTGGAACGGCGGATCGCGGAGTTCCTCGGCTTCGGACGGGTGCTGACCAGCGTCGGCCAGGTCTACCCACGGTCGCTGGACTTCGACGTCCTCACCGCGTTGGCGCAGGCTGCGGCGGCGCCGGCGAGCCTCGCGGTGACCATCCGACTGATGGCCGGCCATGAACTGGCCACCGAGGGCTTCGCCGCGGGCCAGGTGGGCTCGTCGGCGATGCCGCACAAGATGAACACGCGTTCGTGTGAGCGGGTCGGTGGCCTGGCCGTGGTGCTGCGCGGATTCGCGACCATGACCGGCGAACTCGCCGGGAACCAGTGGAACGAGGGGGATGTGTCCTGTTCGGTTGTGCGCAGGGTGGCGCTTCCAGGCGCATTCTTCGCCGCCGACGGACTCTACGAGACGTTCCTGACGATCCTGGACGACTTCGGGGCCTACCCGGCAGTGATCGCCCGCGAGCTGGACCGCAACCTGCCGTTCCTGGCCACGACCAAGGTCCTGATGGCGGCGGTGCGCCGCGGAGTCGGGCGGGAAACCGCCCACGAGGTCATCCGCGAGCATGCCGTCGCGGTCGCCCTGGCGATGCGGGAGAAGGGCGCCGACCACAACGATCTGATGAAGCGCCTCGCCGGTGACGAGCGGCTGGGCCTGGACGCCGTCGCGTTGTCGTCCGTGCTGGCCGAGCCACTCGCGTTCACCGGCGCTGCCCGCGCGCAGGTCGCGGATTTCCACGCCAGGGTCGAGGCCATCGTGCGTCGCTACCCGGACGCCGCGGCATACGTCCCCGCCCCGATCCTGTGACGATTC
>NZ_CAUVXO010000180.1:0-9613 GCF_963555865.1 Protofrankia sp. Cr1 | reverse complement strand
CTCGACTATGCCGATCCCGTACGAATTCTGCGGTCGTGCCCAGATGGCCAGGGCGCTCGGCGGGGCCTCCCCGAGAAAGCGCACCGGGCGGGCTGGGTCAAGCCACCCCAGAGGGGCCCCGGCTCTGACCCAGCCCGCCCGGTGCGCTGACGATCTCGAGGCACCCGCCGCAAGCGCCCTCGACAACCGAACTAGACGGCCACACCCGATGCGCAGTACGGGCCGAACAGAACGGAAACACTCAGCGGCTCCCCGGCCACCGACACCACCGTGGCCAGACTCGCTGCAATTCACAGCTGACGTCCGAGCACAGAGGCTCCACCCCCGAGTCAGAGATTGTGATTCTTGCCACGACAGCCACAATTTCCGAAGTCTCCAGCGAGACATACGGCCCGCCCGACGAGCACCTTCATTTGCGCCCTGAGGATCTGTAATGAAGTAACAAGTGCATTCTTGCACGTTTCTTCGCAGGTCGCGGGTTCGCGGGGGGCTCAGGGTGCGCAGGTTATTTCATTCCGCATCCTACGACGACCGACCACTCCGAGGCCACATCGTCTGGCACGGCAGTGACGGTCATGCGTGGGAAAACCTGCGCGCACCGGCGCGTATTTCCGCAGCTCAGGTGCTGTGGCGATATGGGAATGATATTTTCCCACCGCTGGGAATGACTCGGTGGACATCGACCTGCGAGACTGGGGCTGATTCGACGCCCTCGCCTCTGAAAGTAGGGCTTCCTGACTCGGTCGTTTGACTCGTCCATTCCTGCCTGAAAGAGTAACTACGTGATTATATTCCGGGACACCGGCGGTGGCGCGGCTGACGAGGCCACGCAGGCTGACGCGCTGCGCGAGGCGATGATCGGTGAATTGCGTCAACTGAATGCGATCCGCAGTGACCAGGTCGCCGACGCCTTCCGCACCGTGCCACGGCACCTCTTTGCGCCGGGGGAGCTTTTGGAGAGGGCCTATGCTGCCAACAGCTCCGTGGTCACCAAGAGGGACGAGCACGGTGCGGCCATCAGTGCCGTCTCCGCGGCGCACATCCAGGCGACGATGCTGGAACAGGCCCGACTCGAACCTGGTATGCGGGTCTTGGAGATTGGATCGGGTGGTTACAACGCGGCGTTGATCGCCGAACTCGTCGGCGAGACCGGCGAGGTCACCACGGTCGACATCGACCCGGACGTGGTCGAGCGTGCCCGGGACTGCCTGGCGGTTGCGGGGTACGACAGGGTCAACGTGGTGTTGGCGGACGCTGGGGGCGGTGTGCCAGAATTTGCCCCCTACGATCGCGTGATCGTCACCGTCGGCGCCTGGGACATCCCGCCTGCGTGGTCCGATCAACTTGCCGAGGGCGGGCGGATGGTCGTCCCGCTTCGGATGCGCGGGCTGACCCGCTCGGTGGCGTTTGAGCGCGATGGGGGTCACCTGGTGAGTCGGGCCTATCACCTGTGTGGCTTCGTGCCGATGCAGGGCGCCGGCGCCCACGCCGAGCGCCTGGTCGCGCTCGAGGGGGACAAGGTCAGCCTGTGGGTCGACGGGGACCATCCGGTTGACGCCGACCGCCTACGCGATGGCCTACACGGGGCCAGGGTGGAGCGATGGTCGGGAGTCGAAATCGGCGGGTTCGAGCCGCTCGACGACTTGGACCTGTGGCTCGCCACGGCGGTGGATGATTTTGCTCTCCTCACGGCAACGAACGACGTGATCGACAGCGGACTTGTCGCCGCGTCGGCGCGCCGGGGGGCAAAGACGATCGTGGCGGGTAAGACGTTCGCCTACCGTGCCGCAGCACGACCGGTGGACTCCGAGCGCACCAGGTTCGAGTTCGGTGTGGTCGCCCATGGTCCGCAGGCTGAGGCTCTCGCGGAGGAGTACGTGGCGCTGATCCGAACGTGGGACCGCGAACACCGTGGAGGTCCGGGAGCGCGCATCGCCGTATACACCGCGGCGACCCCGGACGATGACCTTCCCCGAGGGCGGGTCATCGATAAAAACCAGACGCGAGTCGTCATTTCCTGGCCCGGATAACGGGTGCACTGACCGACAGCGGAAGCTCGCACAGCAACCAGTCAAGGAGGAATCTGTGACAACTCAGATGGACGTGGATGCGCCGCTCTCTCCAGCAGCGGCATCGGAGTTTGATCTCGACGTCAGCATCGTCGAATCCGGGCCCGTGATCGCAGAACTGATGCGGCTCACCGACGACGGCTGCGGACAGACCTGCGAGACCGCCTGCCCCGCGACAACCTGCTAGATCGCATTATCCGGCAGCCCTTCGCTTTTACTCCCCGACTGTTGGGTGCGAACATGTACAGGTTCGTTGATGCGGCCGTCGTGCGAGTAGTCACTCATCCGTCTGGACTGGACTTTCCGCCCTGGCCGGACCTGGCTGGCAGGACGGATGAGGATGTGGCGCAGTGGTGTAGTTGGCTGCGCCAGATTTGGGCATTCGAGGCGATTGCCGCGGCTATCGAGGTGGCCAGTCCGGTTCTGGCTTTCCGTGTCCGGGAGGTGTGCGACGGCCGCCCCCTTCCAGCGCGCCAGGTACGGCGTGCGGTGGTGTCAGTGGTCCGGTATCTGTTGCGGACAACCAGCCGGGCGACGCCGTTCGGTCTGTTCGCCGGTGTCGCGTCGGCGCGCTTCGGTCCCGAACTCGTGGTGCGCTATGGCGAGGAGCACCATGCCGTGGCGCGGGTTGATACCGAATGGTTGGCGGGCGCCATCACTCGGCTGGAGACGTGCTCCGAGCTACGGCGTCTGCTGCCAGTCGTGGTGAATAACCTGGCGTTTGTCCGCGACGGGAGGCTGGTGGTGGGTTGCCAGCGGCAGGCAGGCGCATCGAGCCGCACCGCTCCGGCGGAGGTGTCGGTCCGGTGCACCACGGCAGTCGAGACCGTCATCACAGCTGCGCGGTCGCCTATCCGTGTCGGTGACCTGGCCGGGAAGCTGACGGCCGACTTCCCCGAGACGCCGGAAGCGGTGATACAAGAGATGCTGGCCACGCTGGTCGCGCAACAGATCCTGGTCAGCAACCTGCGCCCGCCTATGACAGCGACCGATCCCCTTGGGCATGTCGTCGAGGAGCTGGCGGTGGTGGGCGCCGACGAGGTCCCGCGGGTTGCGGACCTGTTCCACCGGCTCCGCGACGTCCACCTTGACCTGTCCCGGCACAACCGTATGTCCTCGTCCGCCGAGAGGCGGGACCTCAGAAGCTCCGCCTCAGCGCAAATAACCGCCGTCTCGGCTACCGAGCGGCCGGTTGCGGTCGATCTCCGGGTTGATTGCGCGTTGGTCTTACCGCACGCAGTCGCGCGGGAAGCGGAGGGCGCGGCGGCGGTGTTGACCCGCCTGACGCCGTATCCCGCCGGTTTCCCGGCCTGGCGGGACTACCACGCCCGGTGGTTTCTTGAACGGTATGGGATCGGCGCGCTGGTCCCCCTCAGGGAAATCCTCAACGCCGATACCGGGTTGGGGTTTCCCGCCGGGTACCGGGATGCGCGGCTGAAGCCGCCACCCGTACCGGCGCTGTCCGAGCGCGATGTGCAGTTGCTGGCGATGGCGCAGACGGCCGCGATGGATCACAGCCTCGACGTTGTGCTCGGCGAGGAGACGATCGCGGGTTTGGCGGTGGACGACGCCGCCATGGCGCAGGTGCAGCCGCACACTGAACTGCGTTTCCGTGTTCATGCGCCGACAGCGGGCGCGCTCGACCGGGGCGAGTTCTCCCTCGCCGTCGCCGGGGTGTCCCGGGCGGCTGGAACCACGACCGGCCGGTTCCTGGACCTCCTCGACCGTGCAGACCGCGAGCGGATGGTCGACGCGTACGCGCAGCTGCCCACGGTGAGCGAAGACGCGATTCCGGTCCAGGTGTCGTGTCCCCCGCTGTCCCCGCGGGCTGAGAACGTCGCCCGCAGCCCCGCGGTTCTGCCCGACGTGGTGTCCCTGGCTGAACATCGTCCGCCCGGCTCCGGTGTGATCCCGCTGGACGACCTCGCGGTGAGCGGCGACGCCCGAGGGCTGTACCTGGTGTCGCTGTCCGGGGGGCGCCCGGTGGAGCCGGTGGTGTTCAGCTCCGTGGAGTTCACCAACGCCGCCCACCCGCTCCTGCGATTCCTCTGCGAGATCAGTACGGCGCGTGCCGCCGTGTGCGCCCCGTTCTCGTGGGGTGCCGCCAGCCGGTTACCGTTCCTGCCCAGGGTCCGGTACCGGCGCACGATCCTGTCCCCGGCCCGCTGGATTCTGGCCGCCACCGACCTGCCGGGCCCTGCGACCCCCTGGCCGCAATGGTTAGAGCGCCTGGCGGCGTGGCGGCGCCGGTTGCTCGTCCCCGACGCGGTGTTCCTGGGTGCGGACGACCGCCGTGTCCGGCTGGATTTGGACGAACCCGCGCACCTACACCTGCTGCGGTCCGACCTGGACCGTGCCGGGCACGCCACCCTGCGCGAGGCACCGGAGGACGGCGCGTTCGGCTGGTTCGGCGGGCGTGCCCACGAAATCGTCGTTCCCCTGGCGGCCACCAGCCAGCCGAAGCGATCTCGCGGTCCGCAGCGGACCAGGCACGTCGGTACGGTCGGCGTTGAGCACGGGCACCTGCCCGGCAACAGCGACTGGCTGTACGTGAAGCTCTACGGGCACCCGGACCGGCACAGCGCCATCCTCACCGCCCATTTCCGCGGCCTGCTGTCCAGGTGGGACAGCCCGCCAGAGTGGTGGTTCATCCGATACCAGGACCCCGAGCCGCATCTGCGGTTGCGGATACGGCTGCACGGAGCGGACGCCTTCGGTGAGACCGGGCAACGTGTCGGCGCCTGGGTGGCTGGCCTGCGACGCCTCGGCCTGGTCGGGCAGGTGCAGCTGGACACCTACTATCCGGAGACCGGACGTTTCGGCTCCGGCACGGCGATGGCAGCCGCCGAGTCGGTGTTCGCCGCCGATTCGGCCGCGGCGATCGCCCAGTTGACCCACTCCGGTCACAGCGGCGCCCCGCACCAGCACGCCATCATCGCCGCGAGCCTGGTCGAGCTAGCCGCGTCCTTCACCGGAGGGATCGGTAAGGGCATGCGCTGGCTGATCGAGCATGCCGGCAAGACCCCGACCTCGACCTCGACCTCGACCCCGACCCGGACCCCGGCCCCGGTTCGGGAGGTTCACGACCAAGCGATCCGGCTGGCGAACCCGCACGATGGCTGGGCCGCGCTGCGCGCGATACCCGGCGGCGAGGACATCGCGGCCACATGGGCCAGACGACGCGCGACGCTGGCCGCCTACCGCGACACGCTCGCGGCCTCGGGTGAGACGGCTCCGAAAGGGGTGTTACCAGATCTGACGCACCTGCACGTCGTCCGCATGGTGGGGCTCTCCCCGGACAGCGAACGGGCCTGCGCCCGACTGGCCCGCGCCGCCGCCCTGAGCTGGACCACCCGAACCCGAGAAGCCCCATGAGCCGCCCCCGCCAGCAGGCGATGGCCGCAGCTGCGGCCATCGCCGATCGCCTGGCCGACCCGCACACCGTCCGTACCGCGGGCAACGGTGAAGCCGGTGGCCGGTTCCTGCCGCAGGGGCTGGCGGGCGGCGCGGCGGGCATCGCTCTGCTCCACATCGAACGCGCTCGCACCGGCCACAGCGACTGGACCACCGCGCACGGCTGGCTGTCCGTTGCCGTGCGCGACGATCTCAGCGCTGGCCCCAACGCCAACCTGTTCTTCGGCGCCCCGGCCCTGGCGTTCGTCACCCACGCGGCGGCCGACCGGCCGGGCAAGCTCACGCGAGCGCTCGCTGACCTCGACATGGCCACCGCCGCCGTGACACGCCGCCGCCTCGAGGCGGCCCACGCGCGTATCGACCGTGGGCAGCGCCCCGTGCTGGCCGAGTTCGACCTCATCCGCGGCCTGGCCGGACTCGGTGCCTACCACCTGCGCCGCAGCCCGCACGACGACCTCACCAGGGCCGTCCTGTCCTACCTTGTCCGGCTGACGGAACCGCTGCATGGCCGTACCGATGGCCTGCCCGGCTGGTGGACCGATCTCGCCCCCACCGGCGACCCATCACCGGACTTCCCCGGCGGTCATGGGAACTTCGGCATGTCGCACGGTATTGCCGCCGCACTGATGTTGTTGTCTCTCGCGCTGCGGCGCGGTGTCGTCGTAGACGGGCAGGTCGATGCCATCGGCCGGGTGTGCGCCTGGCTGGACGCCTGGCAGCAAGAGCACCCCTCCGGCCCGTGGTGGCCGGGGTTCATCACCGTGGAACAGGTCCACCGGGGAAACGTTGCGCAGGCCAGCCCCGGGCGGCCGTCGTGGTGCTATGGCACCCCCGGCCTGGCCCGTGCTCAACAACTCGCGGGCCTGGCCACCGGCGACACCGCTCGCCAACGCGTGGCCGAGACCGCGATGCTCGGCTGCCTGACCGACCCCGAGCAACTCGCCCGGATCACCGAGCGCGGCCTGTGCCACGGCATGGCCGGCGTGTTCCAGGCCGCGTGGCGGATGGCCGCCGACGCCCACACGCCGGACATCGCGGCTGAACTGCCACGCCTGACCGCGAGGCTCCTCGCCCAGGTCCGCCCGGCACTCGGGGAAACGGAGTTCCTCGACGGCCACGCGGGCGTAGCTCTCGCTCTGCATACCGCCGGAACCGACACCGCCCCGCGCACCGGGTGGGACGGGTGCCTCCTGCTCGCCTGACCGGAAACCGGACGGAGGAACCGCCTCGCATGAACCACGCCACCGGCCCGCACCCCAGGAGGCCGTCGTGGCGCCAGGTGTTCATCCGGTTCGACGACTACTCGGCGGCCGAACACACCGGCGTCGCGCACCTGGGCCCGCAGATGGCCAGCGCCGAGACAGCCGGACTCATCGCGTCGTGGTTCTTCATCCGAAAAGCCCCCTGCTGGCGCCTTCGCTTCCTGCCGTCCCAGCCCAGTGTTGAGCAGGGCGCGACGATTTTCATCCACCGGCACCTCGACACCCTGCGGGACGCCGGTCGCATCGCGAGTTGGGTCGAGACCATCTACGAACCCGAGATGCACGCCTTCGGCGGAGCCGCGGCCATGGACCTTGCCCACCACCTGTTTTATCAGGACAGCCGACATATCGTCGCCTACCTCGGCAGCGACCGCGCCACCACCTCCACAGGCCGTGGGGACGGGCGGCGCGAGCTGTCGATCCTGCTGTGCGGCATTCTGATGCGCGGCGCGGGACAGGACTGGTACGAACAAGGAGATATCTGGGCACGCGTCGCCGAGAATCGGACCCTTCCTTCCGACACACCCCTCGACCGGCTACACAGCATCGTATCCGGTCTACGGCGACTCATGACCGTGGATGCGAGCCTCACCAGCCCCCTGATGCAGGAGAACGGGTCGCTCGCCTTCCTTTCCGACTGGGCCGCCGCGTTTACCGAAGCAGGCGCGACGATGGGCGACCTCGCCCGCAACGGTACGCTCAGCCGTGGTACGCGAGCCGTCCTCGCCCACCACGTCCTCTTCCACTGGAACCGTATCGGCCTGCCCTACACGACACAAAGCCTCCTCGCGAACGCCGCCAAGGCAGTCGTCCTGGGCCAATGAAGGGATGCGGTGATCGGGGTGATCGAAGCCGGTGCCGAGGCGACGGATTTCCCACGGGTACATCATCGACGGAAAAACCGAGGGTAAGAGCGGCCGGCAATAGGGGACAAAGATGCGGCGAGCTGGTCAGGATCAGGACGCACAACACGCACTTCTTCGCGCCGAGACAGCGGACTGGTTTCCGCTCGTGCCTCGCACGAGGCCGCCCGGTCGGGCCCTACACCTCCGCGTGGAGGAGATTCGTCGACTTGCGCAATCAGCATCCCAAGAAGCCGACGATATCCGAATATCGTCGGCCGCCGAGGCGTTGAACAAGACAGCCCTCATAGCCAGCGACTGCGGCCTTTCCGATCTTGCTGAGCAGCTCTGCTGGCAACAGTTCGAGATCTTCCAGGCTGCCACACCGCTCACAGCGAAGATAGGAAACCTTGCGCTTCAACCGATCGTCAACCTCGGCCGCCTGGCCACACGCCGCGGTGACGGCGCCCGCGCGTACCGAATCTTCGAGAATGCCTACCATGCGGTCCGAACCGAAGCGACCACGGAGATCGACGGCAGAAACATCGACTTCCGGAAATTCGCGAACCAGACGGAAGAACGCCAAACCCTTCAAAAATTTTTGTGGACCATCCTGCTGGCCGATGGCACCCGTGCACTGACACAGGCCGGCCGATGGGGCGACGCACTCAGGCACATCGAACAGTACAAGGGCATCGGAATGCGAATGCTGGACGGCCGCCAGGTTGCCATTCTCGCGCGATGCACGACCGGCGACCACGACGGCGCCATCACCATGCTCGACGACAGCTCCGCACCCGATCGCTGGGAAAAAGCCGTCGCGACCTGCCTGCGAACACTGTGCCTCAGCCTTGGGAACCGGCCAGCCGACACCTCCGCCGCTGCGATGGTGCGCGCGTACCTCCACCTCGAACCCTCACGTGAGCACCTTCTCTTCCACACCCGCCTGGGACTGTGCGTTATCGACCTCGCCGCCGGTGCACACCGAGCAGAAACGTCGCAGGTTGTCGCCAGAGTCGTCCGTGAGGCGGTTGCCGGCACCGACGCGTACAGCGCTTCTGACGTGCTCTCGCACGAGCAGTGCCGGTTACGCATGACTCAGGCCGACAAGGTCGCCCTGGCCGATATCGTCGAGTGGTCAGGGCTCAAGCGCGCCATGATACCCGCCGACCTGCTAGACAATCTCATGAGCTCCACGAAGACAAGCGAGACACAGCTGGCGCGAGTTCTCGGTCTTTCTTCGCAATGATCAACTCGCAGACCGCGTCCACCGTCCGACCCGCGGCAGCCACCTGGCGGGTCCGGACGTTGCGGCGTCGTCTTTCTGCGCTCACCGTCCCCGCTGCCGTTGACGCGGTCGACCGCCTCGACGAGTTCCTCGCCGCATGACAGCTTCTCCCGCCCGGCGTACCGACGTCCTCTATCACATCGTCTGTGCTGGACCGCCAGCGGCCGACGCCGCAACCTTCGTCGACCTCGCCCGCATCCGAGGCTGGGATGTGTGTCTCCTCGCCACCCCGAACGCCGTACCGTTCCTCGACCTGGTGAACCTGGCCGGCATCACCGGGCATCCGGTCCGCAGTACCTACAAGAAGCCCGCCGACCCTGACGTCCTGCCGCCGGCCAATGCCCTTGTCGTCGCCCCCGCCACCTTCAACACCGTCAACAAGATTGCGGCCGGAATCGCCGACACCCTCGCCGTCAGCCTCGTCTGCGAATACCTCGGTATGGACGTTCCCATCGTCGTCGCCCCCAACGTCAACCCCGCGCTCGCCCGGCATCCCGCATACCGTCGCTCCCTCGACCAGCTCGCCGACTGGGGCGTCACCGTTGTTGTCGACCCGTCCGCATCCCCACCCACCTGAATGGGCGACTGGCTGGCCATCCTCGACACGCTCCCTGCGCCGCACACCGAGGACGACCAGGGCAGGGAGCGGCCAGGCGGAGCAGGAAACCCGTGAGTGCGGTGCTCACATGGAGATCTCCTGTCGCGGAGTCCCATGTCGGAGCGCTACGCCGGCGCGCG
>NZ_CAUVXO010000179.1:9754-10392 GCF_963555865.1 Protofrankia sp. Cr1 | reverse complement strand
CCTCAGTACTGCCGGTAGTCTACCGGCTGCAAGTCGTGTTGGCCGGGATCAGCCCACTGATCTGGCAGCGCCGGTCGCGGCCCCGGATGGCCGAGCTGCTCGCCCGCTCCTCGAAAGGGACGGCGACAAGTTGGTGGGCGAACACCTGGCCGGGCACCGCGAGGAACTCGCCACCCTGCCGGCCTGGAGCCGGATCGACAACTTCGACCGGGCCGCGGTCCAGGATGACGCGAACACCGCCCGGATCCCGAACTACGGCGAGCGGCGCCGCTACGGCGAGGCCATCTCCAGCGCCACCGTGTACCCCAACAGCGGCCCCGACCGGGAGGTCACCCAGTCGATCATGAGCGCGGCGTAGCCTCCCACGCTTTGTTCGGTCTCCGAAGAGACCGGCACCCGCGCCCGACGCTCCCTCAGGACCTCGCGCCAGGCATCGCCACAGGCGAGAAGTTGGCTGAGGGCGGCGACGGTCGCGCCCCGCTAGACCAAGGTCAACTAGGACCGATTTTCAACATCATTCCCGTTGGGGCTAACCATGGGCCAACCATGGCCTATTTGATCACCCTGAGACGACTCAGAGGCCCGACCCGGTGATCCACTCTTCCGAGTGAACCAGCAGGTCAGGCCCCTGCTCAGGT
>NZ_CAUVXO010000179.1:6858-9307 GCF_963555865.1 Protofrankia sp. Cr1 | reverse complement strand
GCGGAGGCTCGGGGATTTGAACCCCGGAGGGGGTTGATGCCCCCAACCGCATTAGCAGTGCGGCGCCATAGACCGGACTAGGCGAAGCCTCCAACGTGCGTTCTGAGTATAGCCACCACACCTGGAGCGATCTTGCTGGCGTCCTTTCACTATTGTGAACTGCGTCACGGATGCGGTGTCGATCATTGGTCATGCCTCCCGATGATCATCTGTTGCGGCTCCGGCGCGTCGCGGCTCGGGCGGCGGTTGCAGCGCGGCCAGCACGGCGTCGGCCAGCTGCTCGCGCCGTTGCGTCGCAACCAGCGCGCCGCCGTCGGCCTCCCGCACGTAGAACGCGTTCACGACGTCGAGACCGATCGTGGCCACGATCGCGGTGCGGACGCCCAGCCCGGCGGTTGACAGCGCCCGGACCATGCTGAACAGCACGCCGGCCCGATCGGGAGCCCGGATCTCGACAACGGTGTCGGAGCCGGAGTCCTCAAAGATGACCCGCGGCGGTGCGGGTGCGAGCCCACGGCGCGTGCCCGCGTACGCCCGTTCCCGCGCGGTGATCCGGGCCTCCAGGTCAAGGGTGCCGTCCAGGGCACGCAGCAGATCGCCGCGCAGTATCGCGGGGCTGGGCGTCTGTCCGTACGGTCCCCCTCCTGCCACCGGTATCGAGACCGCCGCCTGGAGCAGGGCACGGCGCCCGGAACTGCGGGCGGACGCGCGGCGCACGTCAAGACGGTTGAGGGCCAGCACCCCGGTGGTGGCGGCCAGCAGCCCGGGACGGTCGGGCGCCACCACGACGATCTCGAACATGCCGTCGTCCGGGAGCGGGTTGACCGCCACCGTGTACTCGTCCGCACCCGCGAGAAGAGCCTGTTGACGCTCGCTGAGGGCGGGGGGGTACGGCACCTGCTCGCCGCGGTAAACCGCCATCGCCCGGCTGACCAGCTCACCGACCAGTCGCGCCTTCCACGGGCTCCACGCCGTCGGGCCGGTGGCGAGCGAGTCGGCTTCGGTCAGGGCGTGCAGCAGGCTGAGTACCCGCGGGCTGCCCGCGGCCCGCGCCACCGCCTCGATGGTCGTGAGGTCATCGATGTCCCTGCGGGTCGCGGCTTCGGCGAGCAGCAGGTGATGGCGCACCATCGTCACCAGAATGTCGGTGTCCGCGGGCGGTAGGCCGAGGCGGGGGGCGAGGTCGGTGACGACCGCGATGCCGGCTTCGGTGTGGTCACCGGGCCAACCCTTGCCGATGTCGTGCAGCAGGGCGCCGAGCAGGAGCAGGTCGGGCCGGTCGACCTCGCGGGTCGCCGCCGCCGCGCCCGCCGCTGTCTCGATCAGGTGCCGGTCGACGGTGAAGCGGTGGTACGGGTTGCGCTGCGGCCGGCTGCGTACCCGCTCCCACTCGGGCAGCAACCGGACGAGCAGGCCGACCTGGTCAAGGGCTTCCATGGCAGCGACCGCAGGCGCACCCGTGGCCAACAGGGCGACCAACGCGTCGCGCGCCGCGGCCGGCCACGGCGTCGGCATGGGTGGGGCCTCGCGGGCAAGCCGGTCCAGCGCAAACCGCCCGATGGGGACGCCGGCCCGGGCGGCTGCCGCGGCGACCCGTAGCGTCAGCGTCGGATCGCTCGCCGGGTCGGCGTCCCCGGCGAGCTGCACCTCGCGGTTCTGCTCGACCACGCCTTCATCGAGGGGGCGACGGACCGGGCGGCTCCGGAGCCAGCGCGAGGACGGCCGCAACCCGGCCGAGGCCCGGTACCAGGTGACGTCCCAGGTCCAGGAGATCGTGCGGCCGGCGTCGGCGGTGGCGCGCGCGAGCGCCGGCGGGTCGGGGTACCCCAGGGCGGTGGCGACGGCCGCGGTGTCCTGGAGCAGCAGCCGGTTCTGTTCGCGTCCGTGGGCGAGTCTGCGCACCTCACCGCGGGCATCGAGCAGCACCCGGTAGGCGGCGAGCACGCGTTCGGACGGCTTTTCGGCGACCCATGCGGAGGCGAGCGCAGCCAGGGCGTGGACGTCACGCAGTCCGCCGCGGGCCTCCTTGAGGTCCGGTTCGAGCAGAAAGGCGACCTCACCGTGCCGGCGGGCCCGCTCGGCGACCATATCGGCGAGTTCGGGCAGCCGGCGGGGAGCGCTGGCCCGCCACCGGGCCCGGACCTGGCTGAACAGGGACGCTGCCAGGGCGTGGTCGCCGGCGACCACGCGTGCGTCCAATAGGCCGAGGGTCGCCTTCAGGTCGCCATCGGTGACAGCGATGGCCTCCTCGACGGTCCGGACGCTGTGGTCGAGACCGACCCCTGCGTCCCAGATCGGGTACCAGATGGCGTCGGCCAGCCGGGCGATGTCGTCGCGCCGGCCGTTGTGGACGAGTACCAGATCGAGATCGCTGCCGAAGGCGGGCTCACCGCGCCCATAGCCGCCGACCGCGACGAGCGCCACTCCCGCGCCCGGTTCGCCGAACAGG
>NZ_CAUVXO010000179.1:0-6585 GCF_963555865.1 Protofrankia sp. Cr1 | reverse complement strand
GTGCACGGTTACCGTGAGGCGCACTGTTCTACAGGGCGTCTGATCCACGTTCGCCGGTGCGAACCCGGACGACGGTCTCGACCGGTACCACCCAGACCTTGCCATCGCCGATCTTGCCGGTCTGTGCGGCGGTCGTGATGGCGGTGACCAGCTCCTCAACGGCGCTGTCATCCGTGACGATCTCAATTTTGATCTTCGGGACGAAGTCGACCTTGTATTCGGCGCCCCGGTAGACCTCGGTGTGGCCCTTTTGCCGACCGAAACCCTGGACTTCGGAGATGGTCATGCCGTGCACGCCGAGAGCTTCCAGCGCAGCTTTCACGTCATCCAGCTTGAACGGCTTGATGACCGCGGTCACGAGTTTCACGCCTGCCCCTCCTCGGTGGTCGTGGTCGAGGACGCGAACGATGCGGAGTCGCCGCCGAGCGAGACGAACTCGTACGCGGTCTCGCCGTGCAGCACGAAGTCCATGCCCTCCTGCTCCTCGTCCGGCGACAGCCTCATCTTGTAAATCTTGTCGATGACGAAGGCGATGATGAACGTTACGACGAACGAGTAGGCCACCACCGAGACGACCGCAAGCGCCTGCTTGCCGAGCAGGCTGGCGCCACCGCCGTAGAAGATGCCGTCGGCGCTGAAACCGGGAGCGACGTCGCTGGTGCCGAAGAAGCCGATCAGCAGGGCGCCTAGCACACCGCCGACGAGGTGGACAGCACCGACGTCGAGGGCGTCGTCAATGCCGACTTTGCCTTTGATCGCTGTGGCCAGGGCGCAGACAGCGCCGGCGAGTAGCCCGATGAAGATCGAGCCGGCCGGCGAGACAAAGCCGCAGGCTGGGGTGATGGCGACCAGGCCGGCGACCGCGCCGGAGGCGGCACCCAGCGTGGTGGCCTTGCCGTCCCGGATCCTCTCCACGAGCAGCCAGCCGAGCATGGCGGCTGCGGTCGCGGTATTGGTGTTCACGAACGCGAAGCCGGAGCGGGTGTCGGCGGCGAGCTCGGACCCGGCGTTGAAGCCGAACCAGCCGAACCAGAGCAGGCCGGTGCCGAGCAGTACGAACGGCAGGTTGTGCGGCCGGAAGCTGGTACCCGGCCAGCCCTTGCGCCGGCCGAGGACAAGTGCCACGGCGATGGCCGCGGCGCCGGCGTTCGCGTGGACGACCGTGCCACCGGCGAAGTCCTCGGCGCCCTTCTTGAACAGCCAGCCTTCCGGGGAGAAGACCCAGTGCGCCACCGGTGAATAGACGACGAGCGACCATATGGCGATGAAAACGGCAAAAGCCCCGAACTTCCAGCGGTCAGCCGTGGCACCGGTGATCAGAGCTGGGGTGATGATCGCGAACATGAGCTGGAAGGCCACGAACACGATCGGTGGGATCACCTGGGCGAGTGAGGGTGTCGTCTCGGCGTAGCCGGGAACCGCCTCGTTCATGTGGTTGAGCAGCGCGAAGTGGAAGCCGCCGAAGATCTGGTTGCTGTCGCCGAACGCGATGCTGTAACCGATCAGTACCCAGAGAATGCTGACGACACCCATGCAGAAGAAGTTCTGCATGAGCATGCCGAGCACATTCTTTGAGCGCACCATTCCACCATAGAAAAATGCGAGACCGGGCGTCATCAGGAGAACCAGCGCCGATGCGGCCAGGATCCAGGCGGTACTGCCGGCACTCGCTGCGCTGGTTATCCCATCCTGGAGATTTTTAAGCTGATCTGAATTCATGTCTCTCCCGTCGGTCGCCCCGCCCGCCCGCGCGGACCATGCTCGCCCCGGTCGGCGGCCGAGCGTGGCCGTCCCGGATCCTTCGGCCGAAGAGTCGATAGGATGCGTTCCGGACCGGTATCTTGCCTGTTTCTGACACGTGAATTCGCCAAATTGGGCGGCTCGTGATTCCCTGTGGTGGCTGTGTGTTGTACCTCACATTACTCTCTGTGAGAATCGGCGCGTGTGCGTGATTCTACTGGCGCCAAGGGTTACTGTGCCTGGCTGTGGGTAGCGACTCAGATGCAGATAGCAATTACAAGGTTCGCGTCGCTTCATACGTTTTTGTCCGGTTGCGTAAACGGCCGTCTATTGTCGCGGAGGTCCAACATCGGGCGTTTGCGCGGACACCGCTTGCCGTGGGTCTACTCGGGGCTCTCGTCGGCGCGATCATGCTTGTGTCGACCACTGCCGGCCCGGCCAGAGCCGACGACATAAACAAGATCACGGAAGACATTGCGGGCGCCCGGCAGCGTCTGACCGACCTGACTAATTCGACCGAGGCCGTCACCGAAGCGTTTAATGCCGGCCGGTTGCGGCTGGGTGCGGCCGAACAGGCTGCGGCCCGGGCCGCGGACAATGTCGGGCGTGCTGACGTCGCCGTGCAGGCCGCACAGGAAAAGCGTCGTACTGTCGGATCTGTCGCTTATAAGACCGGTGACTTCGAACAGCTGTCGGTCCTGTTGTCCGGCGACCCCGCAACCGTGCTGGATCGGGCAGGTGCGATGGACGCGCTCGCCCGTCGCGGCAGGGAGGCCGACGTTCAGTTGCGGTCGGCACGGCATGATCTTACCGATGCACAGGCCGCCGCCGCGTTGGCAGTCGATGAGCAGCATCGAGAGGTCGTATCCCTCGAGACGCAGAAGCAGAGCATCGAGACATCGATCACGGCACAGCGGGCGCTGCTGGACGAACTGGTCGCCCGTCACGACGATCTTGTGCGGCAGGCGCGTGAAAACGAGGCCGCGGCTCTTCGGGCCCGTGAGCGGGCGGCCGCACAGGCCGCTGCCGCCCGCGCTGCGCAGGCCGTGGCCGAGCAGGAGCAACTACGTGATCTGAGCAAACTGACCGAACGTGCCGGTCGCGGATTCACTGAAATGCCGATCTCGCCGCCGCCCCCACCCACCGTGGCCGCAAGCGTCGGCGGAGGCGGAGGCGTGGGCGCGTCCGGGGGCGGGGCGGCGGTCGCGGTGGCCGAGGCCCGTGCGCAGCTCGGCAAGCCGTACATGTGGGCGGCGGCCGGCCCGAACGCCTTCGACTGCTCGGGGCTCACCCAGTGGGTGTGGTCCAAGGCGGGAATCGCGCTGTCCCACTACACCGGTGCGCAGTGGAACGAGGGGCGCCAAGTCTCCACCGCCGAGCTCATCCCGGGCGACCTGCTCTTCTTCGGCGCTGATCTACATCATGTCGGGATCTACATCGGCGCCGGCAAAATGATTGACGCACCACACACAGGCACTGTGGTGCGCCTCGAGGACGTCTGGTGGCCGAGGCTCGCCGGGGCCGTCCGGCCGGGTGGATGATTATCGGGATCCCGCGGCGCTCATGCCACGTTCGCCACGGACCGCTCGACATAGACGAGCCCCGCGCCCCGCCGCGAAAGCTCGATGGCGGTGGCTTCGTCGCCCACCGGGGTTTCCTCCGGAGACACGATCTCGACGACGTCACCGCGCCCGCGGACGATCACCGTGGCACCTGGCATGACCGCGGCGTCGCGCAGCTGGCGCATCGTGCGTTCGTCCGTCTGCAGGCGCTCGGAGATCCAGCTGACCGTGACCGGGGTGGCCCGGGAACCCGCGAAGTCGGCGGCGGCCAGCAAGCTCAGCGGAGCCGGTGGCCGAGGCCCGGCTGGGCGGTCGAACGAGCCGGTCGGGATGACGTTGCCGAACGGGCATCTCTTCGGGTCGCCGAGGATCTCGGTGAGCCGCATCTCCACCTCGTCGGAGATCACATGCTCCCATCGACACGCCTCATTGTGGACCAGTGCCCAGTCCAGGCCGATCACCCGGGTGAGGAGAAGCTCTGCCAGGCGGTGCTTGCGCATGACCGCGGTCGCGCGGGCGAGACCCTTCTCGGTGAACTGCACGGTGCGGTCGTCTGCAAGAGCGACCAGCCCCTCACTGGCCAGCCGCGAGGTCGATTCGCTGGCTGCGGGAGCACTGACGTGCAATCTTTCGACAAGACGTGCACGCAGCGGCGGGATGCCCTCCTCCCTCAGCTCGTAGAGGGTACGGAGGTACATCTCGGTACTGTCGATAAGTCCAGTCACCGGGCTCCTTCGTCCAGGTACCAGGGTACGCCCGCGAGGCGATGTGCCGGCCGGCCTGACCGATCATCGGGGGGTCCGATCGGCGGCCCCGATCGGGGGTCGGATGTCGGCGGTCGCGGCGCGGTACGGCGTCCTACACTTGGCTCCATGAGCTCGACCCAGATCGCACCGGAGACCACCCACAGCGGGACGGACGAGGGCAACGACTTCGCCCACTACGCCCGCCATGAGGAGATCGTCCGGGCGTCCATCGAAGGCGGCCGGGTGACCGCGCTGTGCGGCTACCAGTTCGAGCCGGTGCGTGACCCGCAGCGGTTCCCGGTGTGCCCGCGGTGTAAGGAACTCGTCGCTCTCGCCGAACAGTTCGGCTGACCCGCCACCCACGCCGATGTGTGAGCTGGCTGCGGTGTCACGGCTATGCTCGTCATGGGTGCGCCCTTGTAGCTCAGTGGATAGAGCGATCGCCTCCTAAGCGATAGGTCGTAGGTCCGATTCCTACCAAGGGCACAACGCCTCGCCGACCTGCGAGGTCCGTCTGATGGCCGAGGCGACGCCGGCCGACCACCGCTGCTGATCTCTACGCCGATGGGGACGACGTTCCTCTCGCTTCAGGTCGACGCTATTCGTGGGAAGCGCATAGTAACGACGAGCCGGGCGATGAAGGTTGGCATAGCAGCTTCCAGATCCGATCGGTGTGATCCTGAAGGACGGTCGAGGCCTGTCCGTGGCCGACGTCGGGTATGAATGACGTGAGGAAGGCGGTAGGCAATGTCTGCGAGTGCGCCGCAGGACGGTCGGCTCGGTCTGGTCGTCGCAGCGAAGGAACGTGTCGCCGAGGCGGTCGTGCGGGTGGTGCTCACCCGTCCCGACGGCGGTGCGTTACCGGCGTGGACGCCGGGTGCGCACATCGACCTGATCCTGACCGAGCAACTGGTCCGCCAGTACTCACTGTGTGGCGATCATGGTGACGAGAGCCACTGGGAGATCGGGGTACTACACGAGCCCGCTGGGCGTGGCGGGTCCCGGCACGTGCACGAGGTTCTCAGCGTCGGCGATCAGGTGACGGCCAGCGTTCCACGGAACAACTTCCAGCTCGTTCCGGCGCCGGAGTACCTGTTTCTCGCGGGCGGGATCGGCATCACTCCGATCCTGCCGATGGTCCAGGCGGCGCAGACCGCGGGTGCCGCGTGGAAGCTCGTCTACGGCGGACGCCGGCATGCGTCCATGGCGTTCCTCGACCGACTGGCCCGTTACGGGAACCGAGTGGCGGTCCAGCCCGAGGACACCCATGGCCAGCTCGATCTCGGCGGCCTTCTGGGCACTCCCCGCCCGGATGTCGCGGTCTACTGCTGCGGCCCTGAGGGTCTGCTGGCGGCGGTGGAGTCGCGATGCGCAGCGTGGCCCACCGGCAGCCTGCACGTCGAACGCTTTCGGCCCCGCCCACCAGGAGCCGGCGGCACGAACGGCGTCGGGAGGGACGGTGCCGCGGCGGTCTTGGACGAGTTCGACGTTGTCCTCGCCCGGAGCGGCCGGACGGTGCGGGTCCCCGCGGCGCGGTCGGTGCTCGAGGTGTTGGAAGCAGCGGGGGTGGATGTGTTGTCCTCCTGCCGGGAGGGCATCTGCGGCACCTGCGAGACCGGTGTCATCGAAGGTGAGCCCGACCATCGGGATTCGGTACTCACCGATGACGAGCGGGCCGCGTCGGAATTCATGATGATCTGTGTTTCCCGTAGTCGCACTCCGAAACTCGTCCTCGATCTGTGACCAGCCCGTTGTGAACCACGTGACCGGAAGGCTCACGGATCGTTCTCGCGCCGCCTCGCGGATCCGCCTGCGAATCCGCAGGTGACGACCGATGGCGGTGCGAGAACGATCCTGGCCGGACCGGGGTCGGTCAGACAGACTTGATTGCCGAAATGTCAAGCTCGATCTTGATCTTGTCGCTCAGGAGAAGACCACCGCTCTCCAGCGGAGCATTGAAGGTGATCCCGAACTCCTTGCGGCTGATCGTCGCCGAACCTTCGAAACCGGCGCGGGTGTTGCCGAACGGGTCCTTGGCGGAACCACCGAACTCGATTTCGATGTCGATCGGCTTGGTCACACCGTGGACGGTGATGTCACCGCTGAGGACGAAGCTGGTCTCGCTGCCGCCGCTCTTCGCGCTGTTGCTGACGAAGGTGATCGACGGGTACTGCTCGACGTCGAGGAAGTCTGCGCTGCGCACGTGACCGTCCCGGTCCGCGTTGCCCGTGTCGAGGCTGGCGGTGGAAATGGTCACCGTGGCGCTGGACGACAGCGGCTCGGCGCCGTCGAGGGTCAGCGTCCCCTCGAAGCCGCCGAAGCTCCCGCGGACGGTGGTGACCACCGCGTGGCGGACGGCAAAGCCCAGCCGGCTGTGTACCGGGTCGATCGTCCACGTGCCGGTCAGTTCGTCGGGCGTGATCGTGGGAGACGTCACTGTTTCCTCCTGGGAAGGTCGTGCGGGCACCGGTTTGCCGGCGTCTGATCGTGTCGTGCCTCGCTAGCATATCGATGCTCGCGCAAACAACTTCCAGGGA
>NZ_CAUVXO010000178.1:824-10083 GCF_963555865.1 Protofrankia sp. Cr1 | reverse complement strand
GTGTAGAGGGCCGACGCGCTGGTGGCCACCACGCAGTTGTTGTCGTTGCCGAGCGGGTTGCTGTGGCTCACCCGCCAGCGATGCGCGACGATGTCGTCCCACGCGTCAAGTTCGATCATGGAAGAACCCGCGTCGAGCGCCTGGGCGAGATAGATGTAGTCGGCTTTGTCGTAGGTGTTGTGCACCCCCACCGTCGTCGCATGCGACACCCGCACCGAGCCGAGAGCGGCGGCTACCGCCGGCGATGCCGACGTCATCGACGCCACCAGCACCGCCGTGGCCACCCCGGCCACGGACAACAAACGGCGGCCACCCCGACACAACCTCATCACGCCTCCCGGTCCTATCGGCCAGCAGCACTACTGTCCGATAATAAACGGAATAGCCATCGTCGCGAAGTCAATCCGTGAAAGTCCGATATAATCGGATCGCAGGTGAGGCGCGCGGACGGGTTCACACGACCGTGGCGACGCGGTTACCAGGCAGGATTCGGGTACCGCGACTCAGGCCCGGTCGACCGTGGCGAGGAACGTGTCCAGCAGCCCGGTGATCATCTCGGGTTGTTCCAGCGGGCTGGTATGTCCGCAGTTCGCGACGATCTGCAGGTGGGCGCCTGGGATGCGGGCCGCGATGCGCTCCGCCTTCGCCGGTGGAGTGGCCGCGTCCTCGGCACCGACGACGACGAGGGTGGGCACCGTGATCCCGAGAATTTCATGATCCACCGGTGGGCGGTCAGCCACCCCCAGCACCGCCTTGCGCACGGCGGCACGGTCACTGCGGTTGAGCCGGCGCACCCACTCGTCCCGCAGCGTCTTGCTGGCGGGGTCGGCCAGGAAGACAGGGCCGAACATCTGCGGACTGACCTTGCTCAGGATCGGCTTGATACCGAACAGACGCAGCAGCCATGCCAGCTGTTTGTACTCGCCGACCTTGCCCGGCTCCTCCGGCCCGGAGCTGGTGTCCAGCAACGTCAACGAACGCAGCAACTCGCCGTGGCGGGCCGCGACGCGCTGGCCGATGAAGCCGCCCATGGACAGGCCCACCCAGTGCACCGGGCCCACACCGAGCGCCCTGATCAGGGCGACCGCATCGCCGGTGAGGGTGTCCATGTCGTAGCCGTCGACGGTCGCCGGTGTGTCCCCCTGCCCGCGCCAGTCGAGCGCCACGCACCGGTAGGACGCGCGCAGGGCCGCGATCTGGCGATGAAAAACCCAGCCGCTGAACAACAGGCCGTGCCCGAACACAATGGTCGACGCATCCGGTCGACCGGCCGGCGCAAGGGTGTCGGTGTAGGCAATCGTCGCGCCGCGGACGTCGATGGTCGGCATGAGTCCCTCGTCTCGATATCTTCTTCGCGTGGTCAGGCGTTGGAGACGGCCGTTTGAGGCACCCGCATATTGCGCATGGTCACGAAAGCGGTGGCACACAGCGTTTCCTCAGCGCCGTCAGCCGAGTAGACATCGGCGGCGGCGACCGTCATGATCCGGCCCGCCTTGACGACCCGGCCGCGGGCGATAATTCGCTCGCCTTTCGCCGGGGCCAGAATTTTGACCGTGTAGTCGATGGTCATGTTCACCCATCCGGCCGGCAGCAGTGTGCCGGCCGCAGAACCCCCGGCAAAGTCCGCCAGTGAGCCGAGGACACCGCCCTGAACGAAGCCGTCCTGCTGCGTGAGCTCTTTCCGGTAGGGTTGGATGATCTCGGCTTCTCCCGGCGCCATCCGGCCGAACTCGAAACCCAGATGTTGCGCGGCCGGCATGCTCAGGACCACGGCCTTCACCGCCTGCGCAAAGTCGGGGTTTTCCGCTTTCAACACGTCCATGTTCACATCCTCCCCGCTGATCGATCAATCCCTCACGCGACCGACTGCGTCCGGGGTGCCCAGAGGTCGAACCCGGCCTCCAGATAGCGCCTTCTGGCGGCAGCCCGCATGATCTTGCCGCTGCTGGTTTTCTGCAGTCGACCCGGCAAAGTCAGCACCAGGTCGCTCACGGAAAGCTGGTGCTCGCGCGTTATTGCCGCTCGAATCGATGCGGCAACGTCTGTCGCATCCACCTTCAGTCGTTCTTCACGCTTGATCTCCTGAACCACGACGAGCTTTTCACCGTCGGCGCCGGGCACCGAGAACGCGGCACACCCACCGGGCCTCAGTGCGGGATGCGCCGACTGCGACGTGTGCTCGATGTCATGCGGGTAGTGATTCCTTCCCCGAATGATCAACAAATCCTTCAACCTGCCCACGATGTACAACTCGCCGTCGACCACCAGGCCGAGATCTCCGGTACGCAGATAGGTGGGTCCGATCTCACCGTCGCATTCGGCCTGGAAAGCCTCGGCCATCACCTCCGGACGCCGCCAGTAACCCTGTGCCACGTGCTCCCCGGCAACCCAGATTTCTCCGACCTGATTCGCTGGACACGAGCGTCTCGTTTCCGGGTCCACGATACGAACCGACGTTTCCGGGCAGACGAGCCCGGAACCTACGAGGGTACGGCCGCGGCCGCTCGGCGCCTTGACATAGCGCTTGTGGCCCAGCTCCCCGGTATCCGCATCAATGGTGCGCGGGCCGCGGCCCTTCTGGCTGCCGGTCACGAGCAGAGTTGCCTCGGCCAAGCCGTAGCACGGGTAGAGCGCCTGCGCATTGAATCCCACCGACGCGAAGCTCTCGGAGAATCGACGCAGCGTCTCGGGACGAATCGGCTCGGCGCCGTTGAACGCGACTTTCCAACAGCTGAGGTCGAGATCCGGCAGGTCGCCTCTGGCAGCTCGTGCGACGCAGGCGTCGAATGCGAAGTTCGGTCCGCCACTGGTGTGGGCGCGGTAGCGCGAGATAGCCGACAGCCACAGGAGGGGCCAGCGGATGAACGCCATTGGCGACATGAGGATGCTGGTCGCCCCGAGGTAGAGCGGCTGCAGGACGTTTCCGATCAGACCCTGGTCATGGAACAACGGCGCCCAGCCGACAAACGTCGAGTGCTGATCGTGGCCGAACGCCCGCTGTATCATCTCCTGGTTCGCCACGAGGTTCCGGTGCGAAACCATGACCCCCTTCGGGTCGGCTGTGGAACCCGAGGTGTACTGCAGGAAGGCGACGGAATCAGCCGAACAGGGTCGCGGGTCGAAATCTGTGTCAACCGCGTCCACCATCTGGTCGACGGGAAACCAGTGGAGCGCCCCGCAGATCGGCTCCAGGGACTCCCTGGTGCTTTCGAGCATCGCGCTGAGGGTGAGTACAGCCGATGGTGCACAGTCTTTCACGATGCTGCGGGTCGCGTCCTGCATCCGATTCTTGCGCGGGGGGTTGACGGGCACCGCGATGACCTGCGCGTAGAGGCACCCGAAGTACGCGACGATGAAGTCCAGACCCTGCGGGAAGAGCAACAGTGCTCTGTCACCAGGTTTGCAGCCCCGACTCAGCTGCCGGGCCACGGCAAGCGCCCGTGCGTGCAGCTCGCCGTAGGTCAGCACCGCTTCCTCCTCCCCATGTTCAGTCAGGAACACGTACGCCCTGTTGGCCGGCTCGGCGGCGGCGCGGCCCTGGAGGATCTCCGGGAGCAGTGGTCTGTGCCTCACCATTCTCCTTCCATTGGTCGGAGGAACCCGGACGGAAGCGGCTCCAGCGAGACCGGAAGGTGCTTCAGACCGCGGACGATAAAACTGTGGTCCTGCCAGTCGAGTTCCTCGGTCCGCAGTTTCAGACGCTGCGGACGCCGGTAGAGGCGCTCGAAGGCGACCTCCGCCTGCAGCTGCGCCAGCAGCCCGCCGAGGCAGCCGTGCATTCCGTACCCGAATGCGAGGTGCCCCTTCGTGTCGCGGGTGATGTCGAACTCGTCCGGCCGGCTGAACACCGCGGGGTCGCGGTTCGCGGCGCCGAGACACAGGAGAATCTGCTCTCCCGCCCGTATCTGCTTTCCGTCGATTTCGACATCGCACGTGGCCAGGCGCTTGGTCAGCTGGAGCGGGCTGTCGTAGCGCAATGCCTCGTCGACGGTACTCTTCGCCAGCTCTGGCCGACGGTGAAGCAGGGCACCCTGATCCGGGTGCGCAAGCAAAGCGCGGAGGCCGTTGCCTATCAGGGATTTCGTGGTTTCGTTGCCGGCCACGAAGCACATGATGCAGACGAAGACGAGTTCTTCATCGCTGAGCGTGTCACCACCGCCGGTCGCCGCGGCGAGCAGCTGGCTTATCAGGTCGTCGCCGGGCCGGGACCGGCGTTGCACGACCACGTCGTCCAGGGCGTCCGCGAACTCTTCGACGACATCACACACATGCGTAAAATCACCGGCTTTCATCAGCCCTGGTTCGAGCAGGAACCGGATGTCATGCGTCCATTGGCCGACGCGTTCGCGCAGGCTGTCCGGAAGCGCCATCCAGTCGCACATGACCGTGACCGGCAGCAGCGCGGCAAAGTCGGCGACGGCGTCCATACCGCCGTCGTCCCACGCCCGCGCCACCAGCTGCTCGGCAACCGCCGAGATACGGGGACGGAGTTTGACGATTTCCTGCGCGGTGAACACTCGGTTCACCAGTGCACGCAGCCGTGCGTGGTCCGGGTTGTCGGTGAAGACCAGCGACTTCTTCCCCAGCCGGACGATCCGGGCTACGTTGTCGTGCGCCAACCGATTCGCCTGCCGGCTGATCAATTGAGGTATGAGTCCGGCGCTGAACGTGCGGTCACGCAGGACACCCTGCACGTCGGCGTGCCGCGTGAGAACCCACATCCCCAGCGTCCGGTGGACGGGCTGTGCCTGGCGAAGCTGCCGATAGAGCGGGTAGGGGTCGCGTCGGAACTCGGCGCTGAACGGGTTGAACCGAATGGGCGCCGGACCGGGTTCGGCGGTGTTGGCAGTTGCCGTGCTACCCGTCTCCGACGTCATCGCGCCGGCACCCCACGACCGTTGAAATACGTGCTCCTGAAGGGCTGAAGAACGATCCTGAGAAGGCAGATCTTTCCCATCAGGAAGCCAAGAGCAGAGAGTTTCAGATAGCGCTCGTACCGGGCGACCACCTCCGGTCCGACAAGATGAACGGCTTCCTCGCGATGCATTCGCAGCCGACGTGCCCACTGTTCACACGTCCAGGCGTAGTCAAGCCGACCGTTATGCACCGATTGAACCTCGAAAATACCCTCCGCGGCGGCGGTGATCTCCGCGAACGTCGGCAGATCCGCTGCCGGAAATATCTCCCGCTGGATGAAGTGGCTCGCATTCTCACGGGACATGTTCGCGTAGGCGATTGTCTGCAGCGACAACACGCCGTCCTTGTTCAGCCAACTGCGGCAGCGGGTGAAGAACTCCCGGTACAGGTGGATCTTCTCAGCTGACGAGTCCTCGGGGGTGGCGAAGTGCTCAAAGGCGCCGATGGAGATAATTCCGTCGAACTGGATGTCGGGTTCGTAGTGCAGCCAGTTCTGCGTACGCACTTCCACACCTGGGTACTCCTGGGACCGGACGAAAGCTGCCTGCTCATCACTGAGCGTGAGACCGACCGACCGTTGAACGCGGCAGCTCTCCGCCAACCGCTTCAGGATCGCACCCCACCCACAGCCGATGTCGAGCACGGTCGCGGCACCATCAGCCCGAATCGCGTCCAGGTGAAATTGCAGCTTCCGCTCCTGGGCGGTTTCGAGTGTGTCGTCGGCGCCTTCCCGCATCGCACACGAATAGGTGAGCGACTGGTCGAGCCAAAGACGGTAGAACGCGTTCCCGGCATCGTAGTGATGCCGGATGGCAGCCGCCGCACCGGCGGTACGGTCGCTTTCGAATGATTCAGGCACGGCTACGCCACGTGCCGCTGATTCTGCTCGTACAGATGTGCGGCGATTGCATTGATGGTCGGGTTCTCGAACAACGCCTCGGGCGGCAGGTCGACGCCGTAGCGTTCCTCTATCTCCATCAGCAGGGCGACGGCGAGGGGGGAATCGATTCCCAGTCGATCAAAGTCCGCGTCCAGATCCACCGCCTCGACCGGCAGGTCGAGGAGACCCGCAACATACTCCTGACACCATTGCGCAATCGCTTCTCTGCTCGGCTTCAAGGTGCTCGCTCCCTATGCTGTGGTACTGGGGACCGGATTGCCGTTCTCAGGTTTGCGCCTGGCTTCCATCCGCTCTGCGGACGGAATCTTGACATCCCATGCCAGGCCACAGACCGAAAGCATTTTTATGAGCCAGTAGCCTGGATCGAGCCGGTACCAGTTCAACCCGAAAGAAGCCGAATCGGTGAAAGCATGATGGTTGTTGTGCCACGATTCACCAAAGGTCACCAGAGCAAAGACACCGCCGTTCCTGCTGTTCTCTCTGGATTCGTAGGGACGTGTGCCGAACATGTGCAGGAAGGAGTTGATCGCCCAGATGATGTGCTCAAGAACGAAGATCCGCACGAGACCGCCCCAGAGCAGACCGCTGACCGCCCCCTCCCAGCTCTGATAGACGAGACCGCCGACGAGCGCGGGGAGCAGCAGCCCGAGCAGCACCCAGTAATAATAAAGACGGGCGACCCGCACCAGGGCACGGTTCTTAATCAGATCCGGCGCATAGTGAATGATGTTCGGGTATTCGTGCCGGCGCATCCACAGGAAGTGGGAGTGGGCCAGGCCACGCAGCCGACCCGTCAGACCGTCGCCAGCGAGATTCGGCGAGTGGGGATCTCCCTCGCGATCACTGCACTCGTGGTGTCGCCGGTGCAGAGCAACCCAGGACACCAGTCCGCCCTGGCCGGCCATCGAGCCGAGTACTGCGAGCGCCGTTGCCACGGACGACGCGGCCTTGAAGCTACGATGTGTGAAGAACCGGTGATAACCGACGGTGACGCCCAGCCCGGTCACGAGCCACATCGAAAAAAGCAGGGCAATTTCGGTGGCACCGATCGGATGTACCGCAAGGAAAGCGAAGGCGGCGGCGGTACCGAAGATCGGGAGAACATCGAACAGCAGAAAGTGGCGGCGCTGCAGGCGGTGCAGATAGGGATTGCTGATCGCTTTTTTGCGAGGAGTGGATCCGTTCGCTCCGAACTCGGGTTCGGGAATGTACGCTGCGGGCTGGACGCCAACCATTCTCGACCGCCCCCTCCTGAGTACTATGCTGAGGTCGCATGCCAGACGGTCCTGACCGTAACAGCCGACGAAGCCGGACCCGAGCGATACGGTGAAGTCCGATCGCAGGATAGGAAGTTGCTATCAGGCACCCGGTGCTGTTGAACCAAAGTACCGGATATCGCGAAAGGCACCGGGTTCGGGATGGCGAACATCCTGGCGTGCACTGCTTATTCACCGGAAGGGGCCACAATGTTTCCCGGCGATTCCGGTGCCGCTGGTCCGGGCGTTGTGCCCGATGACCTATGGTCCCTTCGGGTATCCGCCCGCTTGCTACCTGTAAGGGAGTCAGCATGTCGAGGTTAACAGCACTCGCCCGGTCCGGCCGGAAGCTCGCGGTCGCCGGCACGGTCATGACCGCGGTCGCCGCCGCCACGGTCGGGACAGCCGCAGCGGCCGACCCGATCACGCCGAAGCAGTACTTCGAAGGCTTTGTCAACGGCGCGCCTGCGAACGCCACGATCCAGATGGGCTGCTTCGGCCCGGTCAGCCCCGGCGAGACCGGGCATCCGCTCGCCGGCCAGACCGTCGCGGTCCAGCGCGTCGTCGACCCGGTCGTTCGACCCGGCTACACCGGATCGGCCGGTACCACGATTGCCGTCGGCTTCCCCGGCCCCGCGACCACCAGCCCACTGGTCTTCACCAGCTACGGGACGCCGCTGGCCATCCCCACCTCGCTGGTCCTGCCGTGCTCGGGCAGCGCAACGGTCGTGTTCAGCCCCCGGCCGACGAGCCCGACCGCCCGAAATGCCATCGTCACCGTCACCTATGTCGGGCAGCCATAGCCAACCTCCCCCCACCGGGCCCGCCCGCCGGCGCCACCTGCCGACCGATCCTCGGCTGGTCCACCGGCGGACGGGACGGATCCGGGCTGTCCTGACCTGGCTCACGGCGACCGCGAACGGCCGGCGGGCCAATCCGTCACCAATCGGATGCACTAGGCATACACCGGACTGGATAGAATTCATCCGAGGGTCTTTTAAAGATCGGCACCGAGACCGGCACCGAGACCGGTTCGGCTGCCATGCCACGCCCGGTGCCGCAGACTGGTGACGGCAAGCCGCGGGATGATGCCGGAAAGAGGAGAAGTCAGGCAATGAGCCGGTATGGCTACGACCCCGCCCGGCGTGCGCTCATCGTCTCCTGGGCGACCGGAACCGGCGACCTGGCCGCAACCGTCGCCGTTCTCCCCCCGGCAACCGCCGACAGCGACGCTCTACGACTGGCCGAACAACTGAGCTTCCTCACCGCCGCGGCCTGGCGCACCTACACCCACCCGGCCAGCGCCACCCCAAGCCTTGCCACCGGCAGCGAAGGATGGCGCCGCCACAGTGACCGCCAGGCGTTCACCAGCGTGCTCACCGCGATCCGCCACCCCCAGCTGCCCCACAACGGCACCCAGCGCCAGTCCTACGTCATCGTGCACGAGGCCGCACACCGCGTCGGCCGGGCCCTGCACACGATCGGCAGCCAGGACCTCACCGAACAGATCACTACCGACGTCCGGGCCGAACTCGACGCCATCGAACAGGCCGAATGCGGCGACCTGACCGGACGGGCCCGCCAGGCCATCACCCTGACCCGCGCGGATGCCTCCCCCGTCCAGGTCGCGGCCGCCGACGCGATCCTGGCCGACGATCCCTTCGGGAACACCCGCCTGTGCACCGACATCGACCCGGCCGCCGCCGCGACCGCCGCGGCCCACTGGCTCCACGCCGCGGCCACCGTCGCCGCGCACCACACCGGGCTCGACCCCACCCAGATCCTCATCGAGGCCGACAGCATCGAAGCACTCCCCCACGAAAGCCCCACCGTCGTCCTCGAACGCATGGGAACCGGAGAAACACCGCGGGATGTCGTCCTCCAGCTGATCACGGACGCCATGGCCGTCGCCGAGGGCGCCATCCCCGACCTCGACACCCTCCTGGCCGCCGTCGAAGCCGCCCACGAACGCGCGGACTCGTTCGAGGACCAGCCGGACGAACTCCGACACACGCTGATGCCACACCGGCTCACCCCGCTGGACCCGACCCGGCCCGCCACCGACCTCCTCGAAGACCTCCTCGCCGGGATCCACGGCTGCTGGCTGCTCTACCGCGAATACACCGAGTCCCCAGACGCCGACCCCGACGCCGCCTGCACGGACGAAGCCGACGATGACAACCCC
>NZ_CAUVXO010000178.1:0-499 GCF_963555865.1 Protofrankia sp. Cr1 | reverse complement strand
ACCGGCGCACCCGGCGCACCCGACGAGGAACGCATCACCACGACGTTTCTCGACCAGGTGCGGGCGGCAGCAGCCGCACGACGCTCCGAACTGCTGTAACACCCTTGCGCCCCGAAACCGGGACTCGCAGCATGTCGTGAGCTTTAGAGCGCCCGGCAATAGGGGACGCGGCGCCGGAAGCTCGTCCAACGAGGGGTCCCCGGCCAGCGCGAAGCGGTGGACGGGGTACGTGCCGGATGTCAGGCGGCGCCTCGCGTCATGGCGGCCCGCACGCCGCTCCCCGCCGTACGGGCACCCCGACTCCGTCGACCCAAGTAGAACACCACTACCTGGACCTCCCCGCACCTCGCGACGCACCACCCCAACCCCACTCCTTGATCCGCATTCCCTTCGGTGCGACGAGTGGAAGGATGACGTCAGGAGGCGCTGGTTTTCGGGCGGAAAATGTATGTCAACCATCCACTCGTGCTGGGCCGGCCACCCACCAAGGCGTCGCTGC
>NZ_CAUVXO010000177.1:7328-11187 GCF_963555865.1 Protofrankia sp. Cr1 | reverse complement strand
CGCCTTCGTAGGGAACGCGTTCATCGAGCTGTCCGTGCACGGCCACCACACCGATCGGGGCCGCCGGTGTGCAGCCTGTGATCTGCCGACTGGCTGCCACCACGGCGATGCCGGCGATTTCGGACGGGTGCTCACACGCGTAGCGGTACGCGAGCATCCCACCGTTGGAGAAGCCGACCAGAATCACCCGGTGACGGTCGATGGGATAGTGCTGTTCGAGATGGGAGATGAGGGCCCGCAGCCATCCGACGTCGTCGACATGCTCGGCGGCGGCCTGCCCGCAGCAGGTGCCGGCGTCCCACGATTTGTCCAGACCATCGGGATAGGCCACGGCGACGCCGGCACTGGCGGCGAGGGCATCGATGCCCCACTTCGCCTGGGGCTCGCGACCGTCGTTCGCAAGGCTGTGCAGCGCGACGACGAGCGGAAAGGGCCGCGGGGATGTGGCAGGCGGCAGGGTGAGGCGCAGCTGCGGCGTTCGCCCTGACCGTTCGTAGGCGTCCGGTCCGATCGTCGGGGTGGCGGCGCCAGCCACGGGCGTGATCGGCGTCCGGTGAGACCGGCTTACGGTGGCGCACCCCGCCAGGTACCAGGTCAGGACAAGTACGAACCCGGTGATGAGGCTGAGCATGGTGCGGCGACGCGAGGATGGCACCACTCGGATTTTGTCCCGCCCGCCAGACGGGCCTGTCATCGGTGTCGGTGTTGATCTCCTCGTGGACTGCGAAGGCCACGGGTGACGCTCGTCTCGCCATCCCGGCCGGTGTGTGGTGCGGGACCCGCGGTGGATCCGGGCAGGGCCGAAAAGACGCCTGACTCCGGTGGCGCGCCCTGGCTACCCAGGCCGCATCCCGACGGTGTCTGCAGTGTCGTTGGGGTTGTGGCGGGCGTTGGGGTTGTGGCCGCAGGCATTGGCGCGGACGCCGACATGTGATCTTTCGCTCGACCCCGGACGATGTCAGTGCCGGGCCCGTGCCCGTCTGTCCTGACCACGCCGAGACGGGGTCGGTCGGTCGGGCCGGTCCGGTCTACCGGATCGGTGACATCGGTAATATCGATGACATCGGCCAGGTCGGCTATATCAGCTACCTCGACATCACCAACATCTGTCAGGTCGGCTGTATCCGACGCGGCTGCCTCATCAGGACGCTCTGGCCGCGGGCTGATCGCGGCGGCGGCGCGCCGATAGCGGACAAACGCCTCCTGAGCGCGGTTCTCCAGGTTGTCGACCAGTTCGAGCTGCTCGCGGACACGACGCTCACCGGCTGGTCCGGCGGCGAGAAGGTCCGACAGGCAGCGGTCGACCGCGCGACGGGCCTGCAGCCAGACAAGGAGCAACCGGGAGCGCTCCAGGTCTGATGGCATGTCCACCGAAATGTCTCCCCCGCTTCCCGCGCTCCGCGCAGGTGGCCTGCGGCCGCGGACGGCCTGGGAACCCAGGCCGTCCGGCAGGCCGAATCCAGCGCGCCGCATGGCGGAGCGACGGGACCGGCGCCGCCGTTGGTCGCGACACTCCGTCGTACCCAGAGTGCCTCACCCACATCCCTCGCGTGCGTCAGTTCGCACAAGGAGCATGGGTGCGTCGTGGGGATCTCGGATGGTTTGGGTGGTCCTTGGGTCTGATGGCGTGGTGTTCGTGATTGCCGAGTGTGAGCATCGTTCCAGCTGTGACTGCCATGTCATATCTTTACGAAGTCATGTCGTTACGAGGTCAGGTTCTCCTGCGGCCAGGTTGTCACGACGGTTGCCCCGGCTCGGGGTCGAGGCCTGATCCGCCGGTTGCCGTGGACGTGTCCCGTTCGTGCTCGGGGATCGGATCCGCAGGGTCCGCCGTCTGCCCGCCGTTGCCGTGACCCGCCGCCACCAGATCACCGACCGGGTCACCGACCGGGTCACCGACCGGGTCACCGGCCGGGGCGCCGGCCGGGGCGCCGACGAGGTCGCTCACCGGGACGACCACCGGCTCCTCGGCGGCGGCACGAGCCCGGTTGTCCAGCCAGGTGGATCTGGCGGTCGTCAGCTCCGGGCCACCACGGCGTAGAACCTCCTCCCAGCGGCGTTGCATCGGACGAATCAGGCCACCACCCACCCCGACCACCGTCACCCCGGTGACCGTCGTGAGCAGGGCGTAGAGCATCGGGGTTGTCACTGCGGTGGCAAGTCCGAGTTCGTCGAGGGCGGCCTTGCCAAATCCGATCATTATGAGCACGGTTGTGGTGGTCGCTGCGGTGTTCGCGTAGTGAAGGCCGGTCAGCGCTTCGCCGACGAAGGCGCGGGCGGCCGATGCAAGGGTGACGCCGAGTACGAGCACCGCACAGGCGAGAATCGCGTGCGCGAGCAGGATGGCGAGGTCGCGGACGAGGTCGCTGACGGGGTTCGTGCCGAACAGGCCGAGGGCCAACTGGAAGAGCGCAAGGAGTGCAACGGCGAACACCAGCCGTAACACGCCGACGCGCAGCTCGTGGGCGGGCCGGCGGAGCGCGCGGGTGAGCCCACCCCGGTCGAGCAGGTTGTCGGCGCCGGCGCGGTCAAGGAGATGGTTGATGATTCTGATGACGGCGCGGACGGCCAGGCCGCCAGCGAACATGATGAACGCGAACGCCCCGATTTTTGGCACGATCTGAGCAAAATATGACCATACATCCGATAAGCCCTCATTCCACCCGGCGGCCTGCGGTGCCAATAGTCCCCACTCCCATCGCGACGGTCGTGCCCCAGGTCGGTTGCGCACCGGTCGGTCCTGCCCTGGTCGGTCGTGCGCTGGTCACTCGTGCACTGGTCACTCGTGCGTGTGGGCGCATTGTCACCTGACGATCGCTGTCTACCGATCGTTACCAGTTGCCCACCGCACGCACCGAAACAGCACACCTCATCGGTAACGATCGCACCATGTTGCCACACGGGCGCGGAAAGTAGCGTTCGTGTAGTCCGTCCGTGGATGCGCATGGCGTGGGTGTCACATGATTGTTCGCAGGCCGCCGCCTGGCGGGGGAGTATCGGAAGATCATGAACCGACTACTGGTTGGCGATCTTCCGGACGATCTGCCGCGCGACCCGGTTCACCACGGCCTGGTCGGGGTCGTCGAACACGCGGCCGACGACGAAGGAGCTCTGGACCTGGCCGTGGAACACGAACATCAGATCGAAGGTCATCGGTATCGGCGGCCCGTCCAGAGTCATGGTCGCCTTCACCCTGGTCAGTGCGCTGACGCCGGGGGGCGGCTTGCGGGCTGACGCTGCCCCAACCGTGAACGTGCTGCTGGCGGGCAGGTCAGCGGCCTTGGCGTACTCGCGTTGGAGCAGCTGGCCGACACAGGACGGGAAGGATGACTCGGCGGCGACTCGAACGGCATCCGCAATCACGTTGGCTGGATAGACCGCCGCCACGGATCCCATGAAGACCTGGCTGTCACTCGTGGTGAAGTACGGTCCCTTGGCCGAGTCCAGCGGCTCCACCTTCGACCCGGCGCTGGATTCACCCATGCACGAGGCGAAAGTGGTCATCGCGGCGACCGACAGCGCGCCACGGTTGTCCAGCGACGTATTGGCCCCGAAACCGGTCGTCTCCGGCCCCTCGGTCAGCACGTAGTCGTCGGCGTGCAGCGACGTACGGGCGGCCGCCTCCTGAGTCGGGGGCACGGGATCGGTTCCCACCGCGGCCGGACCAGGGACTTTTCCGCCTCCGCAGGAGCTGGTTGCGAGCCCCAGCAGGACGCAGACCAGACCGAGGCCGAGGGCCTGGACCCGCCCGCGCCGCGCCGCCAGCAACGTCCCCATCACCTGTGTACCCCCTGGATGCCGCCGTGGGTTCGGTTCGGCCGTTGCCATGGTCTCCGACAGCGCGAAAATCCATGATCGC
>NZ_CAUVXO010000177.1:5019-6865 GCF_963555865.1 Protofrankia sp. Cr1 | reverse complement strand
GAACCCGGATGCAGCCGTGGCTGACATCCTGCCCGATCAGGTTGGGCTGGTTCGTTCCGTGGATACCGATCACCGGGGCCTGCCCGTCGAAGGAGTCGAGGGTGGTGGAGAACCCGCTGAGCCCGAAGGCGTACGGACCGTAGGCGCCGGCCGGGTTGCGTGGCTGTAGCAACTCGGTCAGGTAGAAGTGACCGCCGGGCGTCGGGGTGTCAGTTGTGCCCACGGCGATGGGCTCGTCCACGACGACCGTGGTCCGGTCATAGACCCGCAGGCGGTGGTCCTTGCGGGCAACCACGATGTGGTAGCCCGTAAGGCTGGCCTTCACCTGGGACGCCTTCACCCAGCCGGTGCTGCCGTTGGGCTCCACCGGCAGCAGGACGTGCCACCAGTTCGGGAGTTTCGCCACCACCAGGAACACCCGCGGAGCACCTGCCGGGTTCGGGCTGTGCAGTTGGGAGGACGCGGTTTTCGCCGTGGGGGTCTTGTAGATGTCCACCACCGCGCCGGTCGCGGTCACGATCGTGTTCATCCCGTCGGCGTTGACGGCGGTCACGGCCGCGAGCTGGCTGCTCACCGGATCCGGAAGGGCTGTCGCGGACGCCTGTGCCTGGGCCTTCGAGCCCCCCCCGCCGCAGCCGGTCAAGGCAACCATGCCGACGACGACGATCAGCGCGATCTTCATGCGCCTGCCGGTTGGGCGGTGGTCGGTTGGACGATGATCGGTGGAAACCGACATGGCGGACGCCGCCGGCCCGGATCCGGGGCGACGGCGTCCGATCAGAGCTGAGGAGGTCATCCCGTGTAGTGAACCTTGTCGGTGACGACAGCCGTTGCCGGGGCTGCTACCGGCGCGGTCGTCGTCGACACCGGCACAGTCCCGCCGCCACCCGAGCCGCTCGTCGAGGTCGGGGTGGGGGACGCCGTGGTGGTGGTCGCGCAGTGCGCGATGGCGAAGGCCGGGATCGCCAGCACGACGTCTCCGGTCTCCACGTCGACTGCGCCCGCGATCACGGCATCGGCCGACGAATCCAGCGAGATGGTCTTGCCGGCCCCGATCGCACCGAAGTTGTAGTTGACGTTGGTGTCGATCCACGCAAAGCCGTATGCCTTGGCGGCGGTGTTCTTGAGCGTCCAGGCAGGGCCCTTCGGGCCGCAGGTGAAGCTGACCACCAGCGGCTGGGGCACCAGGTCAGCCAGGGACACGTCATCCGGCAGCCAGGGAGCTAGATCGACAAGTCGTTTGTCCAGGTCGGTCAGCGGCATTCCGGGAAGCGACGGAAGGCCCGACGGAAGGGACACGCCACCCGGCCGCTTGGTCACCGGTGGCTGGGACGGCAGCGCATCTTGGCCCTGCGGCGGTACCGCGGGCGTCGCACTCCCTACCGACCCGGCCGGCGGCGTCGGGACCTGCGTAGCGGTGTCAACCGCATCCGGTCCGGCCGATGCCAGCGCGCCAGCAGTTGCGGTGGCTGCGGGCATTGTGTTCGCTGCGTCGGTGTCGTTTGTCGCCCAGGCCGCAGGTGCGGCCAGCCCGACGGTTATCGAGCCGATTACGCAGGCCAGAGCCAGTCGCGTCCTGCCCAAACGCATTGTGTGTGTCCCCTCAGACGTCAGGTGGGCTGGCTACAGGGCTTGTGGCCACCGTCACAGCCGCATTTCCGGGGAACCATACCAACGCGCTTTTCGGGGCTCGCGGGCGGGGTCGCATGCGATGAACAAGGACCCGTAGACGTGTGAGTGTGTTGTAGACGTGTGAGTATGTTTTGGTCTCGTAGGTTGTCAGTCTGGCTCGGTCAGTTAGATTACATGATCAGCTGGTAGCTGAAAAAGTCACCGGCCACGGCTT
>NZ_CAUVXO010000177.1:2525-4624 GCF_963555865.1 Protofrankia sp. Cr1 | reverse complement strand
TCGGGGTTCGTCGGTCGGGGTTCGTCAGTGCGGCCGCTCGTCCGGCTCCCGCACCACTTCGCGGCTCTCGGCTGCGGTGATGGCGTCCTGCGAGTCATAGCGGATGAACGACGGAACAGCCGCCGCGAGCAACGCGGCGCCGGCAACGCATGCCAACCCGCCGCTGACCACTGAGAACATCGGCGAGACCAGGGCTGCCGCCGTTCCCGCCTCAAGGTCCCCCAGGCGCGGGCCGCCCGCGACGACCACGATGAACACCCCCTGAAGGCGTCCGCGCATCGCGTCCGGTGTGGCGACGTTGAGCATCGAGTTCCGGAACACCGCACTGACCATGTCGGCGGCGCCGGCGGTGGCGAGCAGCAGCACACCGGCGGCGAGGTTGTGGACGAGCCCGAATCCGGCGATTGACGTACCCCAGATGATCACGGCGATGACCACGGCCAGCCCGTGGCGCCGGATGCGGCCGAACCAGCCGCCGACCACCGCCCCGGCCAGCGCGCCTGCGGCGACCGCGGCGTAGAGCAGCCCGGCGGTCTGCGTCCCGCCACCGAACTGTGTTCCGGCGAGCTCGGGGAACAGCGCCCGCGGCATTCCGAAAACCATCGCGACGATGTCTATGGCGAACGTCATGAGCACTATCGGTTGGCCGCGTAGGAAGCGTAGTCCGTCGAGGACGCTCGCGATGTCGGCTCGGGTGCCGCCGCCCGTCGGCGGCATCGAAGGCAGCCGCGCGAGCGCATAGAGCGCGGCCCCGAAGGTCACGACGTCCATCCCGTAGGCGAGGGTGTAGCCCGACGCCGCGACCGCCACCCCGGCAAGCAGCGGACCGGCGGTCAGGGCGGTGTTCCAGCCGATCTGCGCCAGCGCCGTGGCCACGGGAAGCTCCCGCAGCGGCACGAGGTTCGGCGTCATCGACCGCCGGGCCGGTTGGTCGACGGATATCAGCGCGGACTGGGCAGCCACGAGGGCGAACAGCGGCCAGATCGTATGCAGGTCGACAAGCGCGAGAGCGAACAGCCCGACCGACACCGCGGCCAGCCCGCTGGAGGTGACCAGCGCAAGCCGCCGGCGGTCGACGGCGTCCGAGATCGCCCCGCCGAACATCCCGAAGACGACCAGTGGCACCAGAGCGACCAGGCCGGTCAGTCCGACCGCGAACGAGGACCTGGTGATGTCGTAGACCTGTAGCGGTACCGTGGTAGTAGTGATCATTGAACCGACCGCGGAGACGGTCTCGCCCGCCCACATTCGCCGGTAGGCCGGGTAGGCCCGCAGTGGCCCGATGTCGGTCAGGACGGTGGCGGCGATCCGCCGGCCGAGCCCCGGGGCCCGGCCCCGGGACGTCACGTGGTCGGGCTCCGGAGCCGAGTGGCCGTCGGTCTGCCCGGCGGCCTGCCCGGCGGTTGCACCGGTGCTGACCACGGTGTCGGGCTTCCTCACGGTGCCAGGCGTTCGATCACCCAGCGCTCACCGCGGGCCGGGCGACACGCCTCATCCGCGCCGGTCCGGCGGAAGCGGAGCCGATCGTGGAGCCGGTCGTGGCGGCCCGCCCAGAACTCGACGCTGTCCGGGACGAGCCGTATCCCGCCCCAGAACGGCGGTACCGGGATCGGCCCGGGTTCGGGCCAGCGGTCGGCGAGGTCTGCCCGGCGCCGCTCAAGCACATCCCGGGAGCTGATCGTTTCGGACTGGTGGCTCACCCACGCCGCGAGCTGGGACCCACGCGGGCGGGTGTGGAAGTAGGCCGCGGTCTCCTCGCCTGACACCCGTTCGAGCGCACCGGCGGCGACGACCTGGCGTCCCAGCGCATGCCAGGGAAAGACCAGCGAGCCGTAGGGGTTCGCCGCCGCGTCGCGGCCCTTGCGGGATGTGTAGTTGGTGAACAGCGTGAAGCCGCGTTCGTCGAACGCCTTGAGCAGGACGATGCGGGCGCTGGGCCGGCCGCGTGCGTCGGCCGTGGCGAACACCATCGCGTTCGGTTCGACCAGTGCCGATCCCGGTTCGGCGGCGGTGGCGGACGCCTCGGTGAACCATCGTGCGAACTGACTCAACCAGGTAGGGGCGAGATCGGATTCGGACAGCCCACTGGTGGCGTACTC
>NZ_CAUVXO010000177.1:0-1961 GCF_963555865.1 Protofrankia sp. Cr1 | reverse complement strand
CCGGCGCCGCCCTGTGGTTGGCCTGTGGTTGGCCTGGGCGAATGTGGCACTACCCCCGACAACAGGGCAGGATGCAGACAGGCAATTGGGTATGCCGATGTAAGCAGCTCACATCAGTTACGGCTGGCGTTCGGTGCTCGGGAATGGCCCGGCGTACCGCCAACGGCACCGGCCGGGGACAGGAAGCGGAGCCCGGACTTCGATGGCCGACAGGACAAGCGACTTCAAGCCCGGCCTGGAAGGCGTGATCGCCTTCGAGACCGAGATCGCGGAGCCGGACAGGGAAGGTAGCGCGCTGCGGTATCGCGGCGTCGACATCGAGGACCTCGTCGGCAAGGTCGACTACGGTCATGTGTGGGGGTTGCTCGTCGACTCCTCCTTCGAGCCCGGCCTGCCGCCGGCGGAGCCCTTCCCGTTGCCGGTGCACTCGGGCGACATCCGGGTGGACGTGCAGAGCGCGCTTGCCACGCTCACTCCCTACTGGGGTTTCGGCCAGCTCATCGACATCTCCGACGCCGAAGCCCGGGACAACCTGGCGCGGGCGTCGGTGGTGGCGCTGTCCTTCGTCGCGCAGGCGGCACGCGGTCTCGGTCTGCCCGCCGTCTCGCAGAAGGAAGTCGACAAGGCCCGCACGATCACTGAGCGTTTCATGATCCGCTGGCGGGGAGAGCCGGATCCCAAGCATGTCCAGGCAGTGGATGCCTACTGGGTATCAGCTGCTGAGCACGGTATGAACGCGTCCACCTTCACCGCCCGGGTGGTGGCCTCCACCGGTGCGGACGCGGCGGCCGCACTGTCCTCGGCGGTCGGGGCGCTGTCCGGTCCGCTGCATGGCGGGGCGCCGTCCCGGGTGCTCGCGATGCTGGACGATGTCGAGCGCACCGGCGACCCGGTCGGTTACGTACGCCGCGCGCTTGACCGCAAGGAGCGGCTGATGGGTTTCGGTCACCGGGTGTACCGCGCGGAGGATCCGCGCGCCCGGGTGCTACGGCGGACGGCCCGCGACCTTGGTTCACACCGTTACGAGGTGGCCGAGGCGCTGGAAGGCGCGGCCATCGAGGAGCTCACGAACCGGTACCCGGACCGCCCGCTGCGGACGAACGTCGAGTTCTGGTCCGCCGTCGTGCTGGACTACGCGCAGGTGCCGCCGCACATGTTCACGTCCATGTTCACCTGTGCCCGTACCGCCGGTTGGAGCGCCCACATCCTGGAGCAGAAGCGCACCGGACGCCTCATCCGCCCGTCCGCGCGCTACATCGGTCCGGCGCCGCGACCGCTGGGTGACGTCCATGCCTGACGGCATCGTCATCCCCGGGCAGCTGCGTCCCGTTGACGGGCGCTTCGGTTGCGGCCCGTCCAAGGTCCGGCCCGAGGCGGTCGCCCAGCTCGCCGCGACCGGAACGTCCCTGCTCGGGACGTCGCACCGGCAGAAGCCCGTGCGCAACCTGGTCGGACGCGTCCGCGCGGGTCTCGCCGACCTGTTCTCGCTGCCCGACGGGTACGAGGTGGTGCTCGGCGTCGGCGGCTCCACGGCCTTCTGGGATGCGGCCGCGTTCAACCTGGTGCGGGAACGTTCGCAGCATCTGGTGTTCGGGGAGTTCGGCGGCAAGTTCGCAGACACCGCGAAGGGCGCGCCGTTCCTGGCCGAGCCGTTGATCATTACCTCGGCGCCCGGCAGTCATCCCGACTGGGCACCCGAGCCGGGCATCGACGTGTACGCCACCCCGCACAACGAGACGTCCACGGGCGCGGCGAAGCCGGTCCGCCGGCCGGTCGGGGCGGACGAGGGTGCGCTGCACCTGGTCGACGCGACCTCCGGCGCGGGCGGGCTACCCGTCGACATCCGCGAGGTCGACGCCTACTACTTCGCGCCGCAGAAGAGCTTCGCCTCCGACGGCGGGCTGTGGGTGGCGCTGCTCTCACCGGCCGCGATCGAACGGTTGGCTGAGATCTCCCCGTCC
>NZ_CAUVXO010000176.1:10311-10815 GCF_963555865.1 Protofrankia sp. Cr1 | reverse complement strand
ACCGGCTCGCAGAGGGATCGCGGGCCGGAAGAGGCGACGGCGGAGAACGGGGAACAACCAGGGCGACAGCGCAGCGGGATCGGGCGACGAGAGAGATGGTGAAGATCATGCGGGTGGACGGCCTGACGTCTTTTCACGAGGAGATCGAAGGAGTGGTCGCGGAGGCGTCCCACGCACCGTCGATCCATGACACCCAGCCGTGGCACTGGCTGGTCGCAGACAGACGCCTGGAGCTCTTCGCGGACCCGTCCCGACTTCTGGGCGCCGTCGACCCCGACGGCCGGCAACTACTGATCAGCTGTGGTGCCGCCCTGTATTACGCGCGGATCGCCCTGCGGCTGCGCGGGTTCGTCCCGGATGTCGTCGTCCTGCCCGGCGGACCGGGCTATGGCGGCCTCGACCGGGACCTCGCCGGCAAGGAGCCACTCGCGACCATCCGCATCAACGAAGCCAGGCCGCCTGACGCCTGGGAGCGGTCGCTGGGCACCGCAGTACACCTCGGAC
>NZ_CAUVXO010000176.1:5249-9932 GCF_963555865.1 Protofrankia sp. Cr1 | reverse complement strand
CCGGCGTCCTGGCAGCGCTCCAGGACGCTGCCGCGACCGAGGACGCCTGGCTGGCCACATTGGACGACACCGGCACCGACGATCACCTCGCGACGAACGCGCCATCCGCTCGGCCCGGCCAGGTGGACGGCCAGGATTCCATCGTTGTGCTCGGCACCGCCGCCGACCGTCCGATCGACCGCATGGCAGCGGGTCAGGCGCTCGCGCGGGTTCTGCTGAGCGCCACGGCCCTCTCGGTGGCCGCGTGTCCCATCGGGCACGCCGAGGACATCGACGCGATCCGAGTCGTGCTGCGCGAGATCCTCGACAGCACCGGAACCGTCCAGATGGTCATTCGCCTCGGCCTGCCGGCGGCCGGCGGTGTCCCGGCTGAGCCGGCCCCGCGCCGGCCACTCTCGGAAGTCCTCACGATCTCCGACTGACAGTGGATCTCAATAGGTACAGGTCGGGGCCGCGGCCGGGACGGGGGTGCTCGGATGCGCCGACGCGGCAGCGTCCCCGCCCGTGGTCGCGGCCGGTCCTACGCCGGTCGGCTGGCCGCCCGCTGCGTCTGCGACGACCCCGGTGAACGATGATCCGACGATCAGTTCAAGGCGGGTCGCGGTCGGATCGCGCTGGAGCGTGGAGCCGGGCACGGCAGCCTGCAGGGTGCGCGCGGCGGTGTCCTGACCTGGGCCGTAGACAACCGTGGAACTCGTGTGGCTACGCAGGGATGCGTTGCCTTCGTTGGAGGCGCGGAAACCGTGCCTGGTCAGCGCGGTGGCGGCGCGGGACGAAAGCCCCGCGACCGTCGAACCGTTGTAGACCTCGACCGTGATCTGGTCTGCCGGCGTGACGGGGGTGGCGCCGCTCGCCCCGGACCCGGACCCGGACACCGACGGCAGCGGCGACGGGGACACCTCGGTGCCACTGTCCGGGGGGCGCAGCGGCGCGACGATACGTTCGAGGTCGATCGGATCGTAGAGCTGGACGGCGCCGAGTCCGGGGAGCTCACCCGAGTCGCCGATGGCGCCTTCCGCGCGGGTCGGGGCATGGGTCGGCAAAGTCACTGTATGGATACTTCCCGTGGCCACATCCCGCATCCGAGTGGCCAGTCCCCGCAGGTCTGCGATGCCCGTATGACTGTCGAGGGTGAGCGCGGATGTCACCGATGACAGCAGCGCCTCAAGCTTGACCGGGCTGGTCAGCACCCCACTGGCCATCGCCTTGCGGAAGAGGGCTCCGATGAACTGCTGCTGGCGTCGGATGCGGTCGAGGTCCTGCTCGGGCAGCCCGTGTCGCTGCCGGACGAAGGCCAACGCCTGGCGGCCGTCCACCTGGACAGTCCCGGGACCGCCGAGGAACCCACTCATCGGGTCGTTGGTGTTTGTGCTGACCTTCCGCACGTTGTTGTCGTAGAAGACGTCCCGGTAGGTCGACGGGAGGACGCAGACAGCGACACCGCCGATCGCATCCGTGATGGCACGGAAGCCCTCGAGGTCCATGGACACGTAATGGTCGATCCGGATGTCGGTGAGCCCCTCGACCATGTTGACCAGCAGAGATGGGCCACCGTCCGCGATCGCCGAGTTGAACTTGGCCCGGTGCGCGCCGTGTCGGTGGCCGTTCGTGTCGGTGTACTCGGGAATGGTGACCAACGTGTCACGAGGGAAGGACACCATGGTGCTGGTGCCGTCCGCGGCGAGGTGGACGAGGATCGTGGTATCCGAGCGCTGGCCGGGCGCGTCGCCATAGGCGCCGCCGCTGCCGGCCCGACTGTCGGTACCCACCAGCAGGTAGTTCTCGACACCACGGGCCGGGGCAGCCGGCCGCTGGCCGGTGAGACCAAGATCTACTCTGGTGATCTTTCCGTTGAGATGATTGTAGAGCACCCAACCACCAACGCTCGCCACCAGTACGACGACCGAAAGCAGCGCGAAAACCACCTGAAGCAACCCTGAGAAGACCTCGGAGGCACCCCGCGCCGGCGAGCCGCCCGGGGCTCGGACCCGCGGATTGAGGCTCGCCGGCAGCACGCCAGCACGTGTCACGCCATCACGGTTCACGGCATCGCCTGTCACGGCATCGCCTGTCACGGCATCACCTGTCGCCACCGGCTGCCGCATCTCGCCCGATACCCACCTCTCAGCCCAGCATCCGCCCGATCCGAGCCTGAGCGTATATAGACATCGAGACGGACAGGGATGGGCGGCGGCCGGTTGGACGGGGTGACGGTGATGACCGGATGGATCATGCTGGGCTTCGTCATGCTGGGATTCACCCTGCTGGTGTGCGCGGTGGCGCTTTATGATCTCCTGCAGCGCCGGCACTCGATCCTTCGAACGTTCCCCGTCGTCGGGCACCTGCGCTTCCTGCTCGAAGACGTGGGGCCGGAGCTGCGCCAGTACATCGTCACCGGCAACGACGAGGAGCGGCCCTTCAGCCGCGACCAACGCCGCTGGGTGTACGCCACGGCCAAGCAGGACAACGCCAACACGGGCTTCGGCACCGCCAACGACCTGGAACTGTCGGCGAACTACCTCATCATCAAACCGGCGGCGTTCCCACTGCCGGGGCCCGCGGCCACGGACAACCTGTTGGCCTGCCAGAAGGTGCTCGGCGCGGCACGCGGTCGGCCGCATGCGTTGCGACCACCGTCGGTGGTGAACGTCTCGGGCATGAGCTTCGGTGCACTGAGCGCGCCGGCGACCACCGCACTGAACCAGGGCTGCGCCATGGCCGGCTGTCTGCACAACACCGGCGAGGGCGGGATATCCGAGCACCACCTGCACGGTGGTGATCTGATCTTCCAGATCGGCACCGGATACTTCGGCTGCCGCACTGTGGACGGCCGGTTCAGCCTTGAGCGCCTGGTCGACCTCGCCGCCAGGCACCCGATCCGCGCAGTCGAGATCAAGCTCAGTCAGGGCGCGAAACCCGGTCTGGGTGGGATCCTGCCGGCTGCGAAGGTCACCCCCGAAATCGCCCGCATCCGCGGGGTGAAGGCCGGCGAAGTCTGTTACAGCCCGTCGACCCACACGGCGTTCGGTGACGTCGACAGCATGCTCGACGTCGTCGAGGAGATCGCCGCGGCGACGGGGCTACCGGTCGGGATCAAGTCGGCTGTGGGTGAGGCGACATTCTGGGAGCAGCTCGCCCGGCAGATGGCGGCCACAGACCGCGGGGTCGACTTCATCACCGTCGACGGTGGTGAAGGTGGCAGCGGTGCGGCGCCGCTCGCCTTCAGCGACCATGTCGCACTCCCCTTCAAGATCGGCTTTAGTCGGGTCCACCGGGTTTTCGTGGAGGCCGGCCTGGACGACCGGATAGTCTTCGTCGGCTCGGCCAAACTCGGCTTCCCCGAGACCGCGCTGCTGGCCATGGCCATGGGCTGTGATCTGATCAACGTCGGCCGGGAGGCGATGCTGGCGCTGGGCTGTATCCAGGCGCAACGCTGCCACACCGACCGCTGCCCCACCGGAGTGGCCACCCAGTCCCGCTGGCTGACCCGCGGGCTGGACCCGCGGGACAAGTCGGCCCGCGTCGCCAACTACGTCCGTGGCCTACGGCATGAGCTGCTGCGGCTCGCGCACTCCTGCGCCGTCACCCATCCGGCGCTCGTCACGCTCGACAGCTTCGAGATCCTCGATGGGCACTTCGGCTCCCGACCCGCACGCGAGGTCTTCGGCGACAACGGCAAGCGGTGGACGTAGGCGTCTCCCGGGTCGGGTGCGCGCAATTCCGTGGTCGGACGTATCCTCAACGATGGGTCGAGACGCCAACCGGCGGGATCCATGCCGGTATTTCTTTTCCAGACACATGCATACCGCATAATTCTTCAGGACAACACTCGCCCGTCACCGCCCGTTAGTCGCGCCAGGTAGGCTGGTCACGGACTTCCGGCGCGGAGGGCTTAATGGAGTTTCGACATCTGGTATCCTTTCTGGCCATCGCGGATGAGCTGCACTTCGGACGGGCGGCGGGCAAGCTTCACCTCGCCCAGCCGTCACTGAGCCAACACCTGCAACGCCTTGAACGCGAAGTCGGCGTCAAGTTGGTGGCCCGCACCTCCCACGAAGTCCGACTCACACCGGCGGGGGTCGCGTTCCAAACCGAAGCAAAACGGATACTCGATCAGGCCGGCAAAGCCGTTCAGGCCGCCCGCGACGCAGCTGCCGGGCGCGCTGGCACGATCAACATCGGCTACAACTTCCCGGCCGGTCATCGCGTCCTGCAGCCAACCCTCGTTCGGCTGCACGCCACCCACCCCGGGCTGGTCGCCCACCTGTGGGAACGACGCACAGGCCCCCAGCTCAAGGGCCTGCTCAACGGCGAACTCGACGTCGGCTTCATATTCGGATTGCCGCCGACCAACGATCTTCGGTCCCGCGAGGTGCTGCGGCTGCCGCTGGTGGCCGTGGTCGGCAAACAGCACGACTGGGCCAGCCGCGAACAGGTTCCGTTCCGGGAACTGGAACACCAGGCATGCGTCCTGTTCAGCCGTACCCAGTCCCCGGCCATGTACGACACGATCGTCACCACGGCCGAGCGACTCAGGATCATCCTGCGGGTCGCCGCCGAGGTCGACGACCCGGGAGCGACTGCCCTGGTGCTCAACACTCGCCCGCTGGTGGGGTTCGCCTCGCTCGACCGGGTCCGCGGGACCAAGGGCCCGGTTGCCGTGCCCCTCATCGATCCCGTCCC
>NZ_CAUVXO010000176.1:0-4615 GCF_963555865.1 Protofrankia sp. Cr1 | reverse complement strand
CCGGGCGCTCCTGGAGCGACCGGCAAGAGGGGACGCGGCGTCGCAGGGCCGGGGTGGACCGAGGCCAGTCGCCGATGTTTCCATCGAGCATTCCAATCGCCTGGCCACACTGCCTTCTCGGGTCGTCTGGGATAATTGGACGAGTGGCGCCCGTAAAGCGCCACCTGGTATGAATGGCCTGGATCACCCAGTTTCACGCCGTTTTGGGTCCAATTGTTCCCGAGGCTAGCCCGTCCGGAGGTCGGTCATGTCCGCGCCAATGACCCACGATCAGTTGACCGCAGTGCCGACGCCGTCAAGCGCCCCGTCCCTGACCGTCGTCAGAACAACGCGGGAAGCCGACGACATCATTTCTCTGGTCCTCGCCCATCCCGCTGGAGAGAAACTCCCCGGGTGGACGCCGGGCGCCCATGTCGACGTCGTCCTCGGGTCCGATCTGATCCGACAGTACTCATTGTGCGGCGACCCGGCCGACGATATGCACTGGCGAATCGCCGTGCTGCGTGAAGAACACGGCCGAGGCGGGTCGGTCTACCTGCACGACGAGGTCCAGGCCGGGTGGTCGTTGCCGGTCGGCCCACCCCGTAACAATTTTCCGCTGGTCCCGTCCCGGCGTTACATTCTCATCGCCGGCGGCATCGGAATAACCCCGCTCCTGCCTATGATCTCCGAACTCGACAAGCGGGACGCCGAGTGGACGTTGTTCTACGGCGGTAGACAGCGGACCAGCATGGCGTTCCTCGACGAGCTGTCGGCTCACCAAGATCGGATTGCCGTCCATCCGCAGGACGAATCCGGGCTGTTGCCGCTGGAGCACATCCTCGGGCAGCCTGAGATCGGGACGGCGGTCTACTGTTGCGGGCCCGAGGGCCTGCTCACGGCGGTTGAAGCCGCCTGCGCTGGCTGGCCGGCCGGCGCTGTGCACGTGGAACGTTTCCGGCCCCGGGAACGACCCGACGATCACCCGGCGGACACCGCCTTCGACGTGGTGATCGGCAGTACTGGGCAGAAAATACGGGTGGGCGCGGACCGGACGATCCTGCAAACTCTCGAACGCGCCGGCTTCGACGTGCCGTCATCGTGCCGCGAGGGCACGTGCGGGAACTGCGAGACCCGGTTCAGCGCCGGCGAGGTCGATCACCGTGACGAGGTGCTCACGATCGAGGAGCAACGCACCGGAGACGCCCTGATGATCTGTGTGTCACGAGCCCGCACGGATTCGCTGGTCCTCGACATCTGAGGCCTCGTATCGGTCGCCTCAGCCACGACACCAATCGACGCTGTCAGGCCGGGATGATCGGGTTGAGCCCGTCACATCCGACGGACGTCCAATTTTCGGCGCGTTTGCTCTCCGTACACCGTCCTGGAGTTGAATGCAGCTGCGCCTGAGAGATATGACGCCGTGGCGAACAGATCCGGGAGGCCCACGGAATACAAGACGGTGTCGGTCCGGCGCGAAAGGAGAGCCGGAGCGGTGAGCCGTATCCAGATCGAAGCGTTGACCAAGCGTTTCGGCAAGGTCACCGCCGTGGACCGGGTGAGTCTCGACATCAGCGACGGCGATTTCATCGTCCTGCTCGGCCCGAGCGGCTGTGGAAAGTCGACGTTGCTCCGGATGATTGCCGGGCTGATCGAGCCCGACGGCGGGCGGGTCCTGCTGGATGAGCGCGACGTCACCTTCACGCCGCCCAGGGACCGCGATATGGCGATGGTTTTCCAGAGCTACGCCCTTTACCCGCACCTGACAGTCGAGCGCAATATCGGTTTCCCGCTGCGCTCGCGTCGACGCCCACGCGCGGAAATACGCGAGAAGGTACGGGCGGTCGCGGAGCTACTCGATCTGGCCGACCTGCTCGACCGCCGACCCAGAGCGCTGTCCGGTGGGCAGCGCCAACGCGTGGCGGTCGGCCGGGCGCTGGTCCGCGACCCGGGTGCCTTTCTCATGGACGAACCGCTGTCCAACCTCGATGCCCAGTTACGCACCGCGACCCGTGGCCAGCTACGGGCGCTGCACAACCGGCTCGGCTCGACCATCGTCTACGTCACGCACGATCAGGTCGAGGCCATGACCATGGCCACCCGGGTCGCGCTACTCAATGCCGGCCGCCTTGAGCAGGTCGGCACTCCCACCGAGGTCTACGACGAACCGGCGTCGACGTTCGTAGCGGGCTTTCTGGGCTCACCACCGATGAACCTGCTCCCGGCCCGGGTCGAGAACCACTGCGGACGCGTCCGCGTGCACGCCCCCGGCGTGCAGGTGCCGCTGTGGGCGGCCGGTGACTTCCCCGGTCGCGACATCATCGTGGGGATCCGCCCGGAACATCTGGTCGGCGTCCCGCCGGCGTCGCCGGCATCCATGTTCCGCGGTCGGGTAACGGCGGTGGAGAACCTCGGCAGCGACGAGGTCGCCCAGTGCATGGTCGGCGACGCGCCTGTGTTCGCGCGCGGACCGCGCCCGCTCGGGCTGCGTCCCGGCGACCCGGTGGCCTTTGACACCGCCGCAGATCGCGTGCACCTGTTCGACCGCGCCAGTGGTCGCCGGCTCGTCTGGCAGCCAGAAGGATCGCCTCGCATAAGGAGCACGACATGAAAAGATCGAGCTGTCTCGGCGGTGCCGCGGTCGTGCTCGCCCTCGCACTCACCGCGACCGCCTGCGGCGGGGGCAGCTCACCGGCTGCCGCCCCGTCAAGCGCCGCAACCGTTCCCGAACTCAGGGCCGACCAGCAGGTCTCGATCGTCCTGGAGAGCTACAACCTGGCGCAGGCCGGGGCGTGGACCGACACGTTCACAGATCTGATCAACAGGTTCCAGAGCGCCCATCCCAACATCAAAGTGACGGCCCAGAAGCCCGCGACCGCGACCGCCAGTGGCTACGGGTCGGCCGCGACGGCCAGCATCCAACGCCAGATCGCGGCCGGCAACCCGCCCGACATCGGGCAGCTGGGATTCGGTGACCTCTTCTACGCGGTGCAGGGGCTGGGGGCCACGCCACTCGACGACGTGGTCGGCCACGACGCGGTGCAGGCCAACTTCGGCGGCACGCACCCGTTCGCGCCAACCGCGCGCACTCTGGGCGACTTCGACGGCAAGACCTATGGCATGCCGTTCGTGTTCTCCACCCCGATCCTCTACTACAACGCCAGCCTGTTCACCCAGGCCGGCCTCGACCCTGCAAAACCTCCGACCACCTGGGCGGAGGTCAAGACCGCCGCCCTCGCCATCAAGGACAAAGCCGGTAAGGACGGCGTCTACATCGACTGCCTGACCAAGAAGGCCGGTGACTGGTGCTACCAGTCCCTGGTCGACTCCAATGGCGGATCGGTGCTCTCCGCCGACCGGACCAGGCTCACCTTTGCCCAGGCGCCGGCGGTCGAGGCCGTCACGATGGCCCAGGACCTGGTCCAGTCCGGCGCAACCCCCAAACTCTCCCAGGAGCAGGCATATCCCGCATTCGCCCGCGGTGAGATCGGCATGATCGTAGAGAGCAGCGCGGGTGAGGCCATGTTCCGTAAGGGCGCCACCGGTGCGAAGCCCCCGTGGGATCTGCGGGCGGCCGGGCTGCCAAGCTTCGGCGGCACGACGGTGGAACCGACCAACTCCGGGGCTGCCCTGGTCATGTTCGCCAAGGATCCGGCCAAGCAGCGGGCAGCCTGGGAGATGATCAAATTTCTGACCGGTGATGAAGGCTACATCCAGCTCACCAGCAAGATCGGCTATCTGCCGTTGCGGACAGGCCTGCTGGACGACCCCGCCGGCCTCAAGGACTGGGCGGCGAAAAACCCCCTGATCAAGCCGAACATCGACCAGCTCGCCCGGCTCCGGCCGACGGTGGCCTTCCCCGGTGACAACTACGTCCAGATCAGGGACACGATGCTCGATGCCGTTGAAAGCGTCGTCTACAGCGGGGCTGACCCACCGTCCACGCTGGCCACGGCTGCGGATCGGGCGACAAAGCTGCTGCCGAAGACGTGAGGCCGTGGCGACCGTGCATCGACACAGGCAGGATCACCCGACGTGTTCGTAGAGGTCACCGCCGCGACGACGCCGCAGACGCCGACGCCGGTCAGCGCAGCCCGGCCCTCACCCACGCGCCGGGTGCTGCGGGCGCTGCCGCCCTTTCTCTACCTCACGCCGGGACTCGGCTGCCTGGCGGTCTGGACCTACCGCCCGCTGGTCGAGGCTGCGCAGCTGTCATTCTATTCGTGGAACCTGGTGCCAAGCAGGCCGAAGATCCCGGTCGGTCTGGACAACTACCGCCACGTCCTGCAGCTTCCAGAGCTCTGGCACTCGCTGTGGCTGACGGCGGCGACGATTGCGTGCCTGCTGCCGTTCACGGTCGTCCTGCCCACGATCGTCGCCCTGCTCACCCGCCGGGTGCGGGGCCGCCTGCGCGTCGGCTACCGGACCCTGGTGTTCGCGCCGGTGCTCGTTCCGCCGGTGGCGAGCGCCGCGATGTGGGTATGGCTGCTGGACCCACGCCACGGCCTGGTGGACCGCCTGCTGGGCCGACCGGTCAACTGGCTGCATGAACGTGGTCCCGCCCAGCTCGCCGTCGTCGGCATCACCGGCTGGCACCTGCTCGGCTTCGCCGTCCTCGTCGTCACTGCCGGCCTGG
>NZ_CAUVXO010000175.1:9238-10769 GCF_963555865.1 Protofrankia sp. Cr1 | reverse complement strand
TTTGTGGTCGGTCCGTTCGTCGGTCCGGGTGCGACCGACAGCTTCTTGATCTTCTGGACAGAGCCGTCCGGTCTGATCACGGCGGCTTCGGTGCCGTCGGGGTCGTTGACCCAGACCGTTCCGTCCTTGACGGTGACGGCGAGTTCACCGGCCGGCTCTCCGGAGGTGATCTTGATCGGATCAACGAACGCGGCGGCATCGGTCGCGTAGACGAGCAGGCGCCCCGTCCCGTTGTCGGGTATATAGACCCGGTTGTTGGCGGTGACCGGCGCGCCGAGATTGTCAGAGGGGTGCTGTGAACCGATCTCGACGGTGTCGACCGTGCCAGCGGTCCAGTCGGCGAGGAGCAGAGTGTCCGTCCCGCCGACAGTGATCGGGACCACCGGGCTGTCGACGCGGGGCGCGACCTTCAGGGGGCGACCCTGGCTGGGTAGGCGCAGCGGCGCTGTCGGGTGCCCGTCGCGGACACCGACCAGGGTTCCGTCGGAGGCGTTGACCACGACTGGGTGGCCGTCGGCGATTGTTAGTGACACCTGGTCGTCTGGTCGGGAGACCGTGACCGCGCTTCCTGGCGCGCCGTGGCGGATCGGGACGAGCTTTCCCCCGGAGGGCAGCGCTACCCACAGTGTGCCGTCGTCGGCCATCCCGGCGCCGGCTATGGGGGCGCCGAGGTCGACGGGCGAGCCCAGAACGTCGAGGGTCTGTGGGTCGATCCGGGTGACTCGGCCGGTCTGGTCGTTGACGACATAGGCCTGGTCGTCGCCGGTGACCACGGTGATGCCGGTTCTGAAGTTCTTTTGCTCGGCTGGGATCAGCGTGGCCGGGTCGATCCGGCTGACGATGCCGGTGCTGGTGTCGGTGACCAACACGCTGGAACCCTCCTGGGCGATGATCAGTTTGGGGTCCTTGGCGTTGCTGACGCGGGTGGTGGCGTCAACGAGCCCGGAGGGGCCGTTGATGTGCGAGACCATTCCCTGGGCGCTGCTGGCCAGCCACACGCCGGCATTCCCCAGACGCAGTACGGCAGTGCCCGCGCTCTGCCCTACCAGGAGGACGACGGAGCCGCCGGCAAGAAGGAGTACCAGCGGCACGGCGACCGACCAGCGTACCCGGCGCGCGGCCAGCCGGGACAATATCCACCGGATCCGGTCTTCCCCCTCGGTGCGTGGCACTGTCGTCTCCCCATCAGGAATGACCGAAGTCTCGGCCGGATGTCGGCGCACGCCCAACTTTCCGCGTGTTCCTGGTCGATGGCAATGCCCGGCCGGGCGGATGGTGGGGTGGGTCAGCCCCCGGCCCACGGAAAGTGCAGGTCACGGGTGTTCTCGCGCGTTCGGAGAACCCTCGTGGAGGGGAAAGATGGTCCGCGGGGCCCATGGCCGACTCCACCGACCACCGCGAACAATCCCAATGACACAACAATCCCCGGTGCACACAACCGAAACCCGCTGGCCCTGGGTCGTGGGACCACGGAACGAGGAGAGGTTCGCCATGGCGAAAATCGTCGTCAATCCCGAGGTGCTCAGCGCGC
>NZ_CAUVXO010000175.1:8409-9057 GCF_963555865.1 Protofrankia sp. Cr1 | reverse complement strand
TCCAGACCACCTTCACCAACCAGAGCCTCGCCGCGCTGGTCCAGACCGGCACGGATGTGCAGACGGCTCTGCGGAATGCACTTCTTGCGGACCAGCAGGCGTAGCCGGCCATGTTGAGTCCGGCCGAGCTGGCGGCCCTCGGTCAGCTCGAAGAGCGGATCCGGGGCTGGGTCACCGAGCACGGTGACGATCTGATCGAGTGGGCCACCGGCCCGATCAACCTGCCGGCGCCGGGCAGCCCGATGTGGCGCGAGACCGCGCGACTGTTCTCCAGCCTGGGCGCGAGGTTCTGACCAGAAGTTCGACAGGACGGGGTGCTGAGATCAGCTACGGTGCCGACGGTGGGTCGCGGATCGAGGTCGACCCCACGGAGCTGCTGCGGTTGGCCGCCGACCAGCAGCCACCCAGGCGCACCGTGGCGTTGTAGGCGGCAGCGGATCCTCGTGTCTGCGGCGTGCCGCCTGGCGGCACGCCCGAGCTCGGAAGCGCTCAGAAGCCACTCTCTTCCGAGCTTGCTTCCGAGCCGTAAGTCTGATTCTTTCGATCCCGGTGTCCGCCCCTGGACGCGTCGGCGGTGGCTGTGTGACCTGCCAGTGCTGCCGGGCTGGCTACAGGGAGCGGACGTAGCGGCGCTTCGGGTCTCGCGGG
>NZ_CAUVXO010000175.1:6866-7999 GCF_963555865.1 Protofrankia sp. Cr1 | reverse complement strand
CCGGCGCCGACCTCACGGACGAGTCCGCGGTCGACCAGTTTGATGAGCCTGGTCCTCGTCGCGCGGGTGGACAGGCCGATGGCGTTGGCGATTGCGCTGGTGAGCGCGCCGTCGGTCGGGATGGCGGTGAGGATCGCCCGGTCCTTGGCGTCCAGGGTCGGCAGCTGGACACGCTGGGTCCACAGCGTGACGCGGAACCGGGTGCCGATCTCTTCGAGGTCTGGCGGGGGAAGTCCCGCGTCCAGGCATGCGGTGGTCATTCGTTGGATGCCGCTGCCCCACTGCTCGATCAGCCCCAGTGAATTGAAGACCCGGCCGATGACCCGGTTGCGCAGTTTGGACACTCCGCGACGGATATCGTCGACCGTCAGTCCGAACTGCAGCAGGCCGGGGTTCTCCACTTCGAGGCGGTCGTCGAAGACCGCGATGCGGATGGGCGCGCCGCGCTGCCGGTAGTCGGCGTGTGCCACCGCGTTGACGACCGCTTCCCGGACCGCGACCGGAGGCAGGTTCCACCGGTCTGTTCGCAGGACAGGGCCGATGTCGATGCCGTGCAGACTGTGCTTACGCACGAACCCGAGCGCGTCTTCCACCGCGAGTACCAGGTTGGATCGGATCTCTGCCTGGTCGACGATCTGGGACTTGTCGGTGCCGAGGAACTGTCCGGCCTGGATCCAGGCATCGGGGAAAAGCCGGGCACGGTCCTGGTCGCGGCCGAACAGCAGCAGGCCGCCGACGGTCGGGACGAGCTGTCCTTGGTGGGCCGTCACCAGTCTGAGGGTCTCCAGGTCGGCGGGGCGTAGCTTTCGGAGCTGGCTGAACGCCTCGGCAGCCGCCGGGAAGTCGATCGCGTCCGAGCCCAGTTCCGGCGTTGCCTGTTCGTCGTAGACCTCGCCCCGTGCGTAGCGGCGCAGTTCTTCGACCAGGTCGGAGTCGGCCCGTCGATTGGTTGAACCGACCCGCACGTAGACGCCGCTCTCCGGGCCCTCCTGGCTGACATGATGCGGCCGGGACGGGCTCGGGTAGACCTCCACCGCGACAAGCTGGGTGCCGCGCCACGGCGCGATCTCGATGTCGGGAACCATACGGGGCGCGATCGCGTCGCTGATCAGATTCGCCAGTCGTTCTTCGAG
>NZ_CAUVXO010000175.1:0-6511 GCF_963555865.1 Protofrankia sp. Cr1 | reverse complement strand
ATGAACGGGTGACCAGGGGCGATGACCTGACGGTACTGGCGAACGCGTTGCGGCGGGACCGGCGTCGTGATCCGCGCGCGGGTCGGCGTGAGTATTCCCAGGCTGCGCTGGAGCTGGCTGATTGTTGTGAGCGGTTGCTGGCGGACGGGAACGCGGGTGCTGTGGTGCCGGCGTTGCGCAAGGCTGTGGGCCGGATGACCAGCGCCTTGATGTACATGGACGACTCGTCGGGGATCGTCGGCACGGACCTGCGCCACATGATGAGCCTGTACGCCCGTGCCTGTGTGGATGCCCCGCCGGATCAGGCGGGGCTCGCGCTGGTTGGCGGCGCTGTCGTTCGACGGGCCGGGTTGGCCGGCGATCCGGCTGGCCGAGTTCGTGCCCGCGCTGGGCGCCAGGGGTCTGTCCGAGCTGAGCGCCGAGGTGGCGCGGCGCTCAGCCGCCGCTGAGCCGGGGTCCTGGGGCCAGCTGGTCGCGGCCCGCGGCCCGCGGCCCGCGGCCCGCGGGAGCAACTTGTCGAGGTGTCTGGTGACGTTGATCGACATGTTGCCATCCTCGCCGAGAACCTCAACAGCGCCAGGCAGTACCAGCGGATCGTCGTGGCCTTGCGGGACCAGTTAAAGCGCAGGTCACAATACATGTTGATCTTTGCTGGCAAGACTGAGTGCGCCCGGCAGGGATCGAACCTGCGACCAAGTGCTTAGAAGGCACTTGCTCTATCCGCTGAGCTACGGGCGCTTACCGCCTATTGTGCGGGTCTCCTGGCATGAACGCGCAGCGCGGTTCGCACCTGGCCAGCGGAGGAATAATCGATCATTTCGCGCCCCGTGTCAACCAGCTGCCGGCATGTCCGAGCCTGATGAACCGGGTCTCGCGCCGTCCCCCCGGTGCCAACCCGACGCGGTCAGCTGGTCGCATGCCTCGCCACGCCCCGATACTCGGATGACCTTGTGACGCTTGGTCAAAAAGTCCAGAATGGCATATTTTGTACTGATCGTACATCCCGCAGTGTCGCTGCTGTGGACAGCTGCGCGGCTTTCCACAGCGGACCTCGGTGGCGTGTCGAAGCGGTCGTCAACGGTCACAGTGTGACGTGGGACGAGACAGCGGACGGTCTCGCCGGGTTTCTCAGGGCCGGCGACCCTTCGGGACCGTCCGTCACGGAAGCAGGCCAGTATCCATGATCCGGGAGGAACCATGATCGAAGCATCGGTCACGCTGCTCGGCAACCTCGTCGATGACCCTGACGTGCGATGCACGGCGAACGGGAACTTCGTCTGCTCCCTGCGCATGGCCAGCACGTCGCGCCGGTTCGACCGCTCGCAGAACCGCTGGGTGGATGGCCACACCGTATTCGTGACCGTCACCTGCTGGCGGCACCTGGCGGAGAACGTCGGAGCGTCGCTGCACAAGGGCGACAGGACGCTCGTGGTCGGGCGGCTGCGGCAGAGGTCCTTCGAGACCCAGGACGGAGGCCGCCGGGTCGTCTACGAAGTGGATGCCGATGCGGTCGCTGTCGACCTGACCCGCCAGTCGGCCAAGGTCCGGCGGGTGGTCCGCTCGAACCGGGAAGCCACGGAGGTCATGGACGTCACCGAGGTTACGGAGGCAGCCGAGGTTACGGAGGCAGACGAGGCTCTGGAGGTCACGGACGCCATGGGCGCGGTGGAGGTTGTGGACGCCACCGAAGGCGAAGGAAGTGCGGTGGGCTCCGAGCCCCTCGCCGGCAATGGCATGACCGGTGTGCACAATGGCCAGACCGGCGTCGGAACCGGCTCCGGGTACCGTGACGGGGGTTTCACCCATGCAGGCGCGGACGAGCTGCTCGGCGAGTCGATACCAGGCGATCTACCAGGGGCGCCGGGGTCTGAGCGCCGCACCCCCCGGCGTCCCGGCCCAGCGTCCGGCGACGGTGTGATGGCACGGTAGTCGGCGGCTTGCGGGTGGCTGTCGGCACAGGCGCCGTCCGGTTGCGAAACGGTCATGAGACGGGTGGATGCCCGGTCCCACCCGGACCTGTGGGTAGCGTCAGTCCGTGACCAGCGCGCGGGGTGCCGATATACCGACGCCCATCCGGGTACCGCGTGGGTGCGTGGACGGGCCCACGGCACCCGGCGATGCGCCAGAACCACGATCGCATCGCCTTTGGCCCTCTAGCCGGAGCCGGTCAGATGACCGCCTCGACCCGTTGCCCGAGCCCGTGCCCGACCGGCTCGGTGACCCACGACCGTCGTGGCGCCGACCGTTGGTGGTACTGCGGTCACGGCTGGCCGCGGTGTCTCGGCCCGGATGGACAGTGGCGGCCGCGGCCGTGCTCAGCGCGCTTGCGGCTGTCCTGATCAATCACTATCTGTTTCCGTATCTGTCGATCAACAACGACGAGGCCCTCTACCGGCTGCAGGCCCAGACACTGGCGGGCGGCCATCTGTTTCCGTCGGCGTCGACGCCGGCGCAGTCCTACGCACCGTGGCTGGCGGCGGTCGTCGACGGCCACTACGTCCTGAAGTACACCCCGGTGGTTGCCGGGCTGTTCGCGTTGAGCCTCGTGCTCACCGGCGGGACCGTCGCGGGACTCGCCTTTGTCGCCGCCGCCGCGGTTGTGGCGACCTACCACGCCGGAATCGAGTTGCTGGGCGATCGGCGGGCAGCCGCGGTCGCAGCCTGGCTGCTGGCACTGTCGCCGCTGGTCATTCTGCACAGCGCGATGATGTTGTCCTATCTGCCGGTCCTTGTGCTGTATGAGTGCGTGCTTGTCGGGTTGCTGCGAGGGCTGCGAACCGGTCGTGGGGCGCCGCTAGTCACGGCAGGGCTGGCGCTGGGGTTGGCGATGGCGGTGCGCCCGTACGACGCGGCCCTGGTGCTCGGCCCGCTTGCGGTGTGGGCCGTGCACCGGGGCGCCCGCGGACAGCGGTGGTGGCTGCTGCGTTGGGTCGGGGTAGGGCTGATCGTCCCGGTCGCCGCGTTGCTCAGCTACAATGCGGCGGCAACGGGCAGTCCGTTCACACTGCCGTTTGCGCTGCTTGAGCCCGACGACAAGCTGGGCTTCGGGGATCGCCGCCTGTTTCCCACCGACCCTGCGCACCGCTTCGGGCCGGTTGAAGGGCTCGTCTCCATCGGTGACCATCTCTGGTTTCTCGGTATCTGGGCGTGCGGTGGCGTGTTCCTGGCAGCACTGTCGGTCGCGGCGGTCGTCCGCCGTCGACTGTCCGGGCCGGCCCTCGCGGTCGGGGTCGGGGCAGTTCTGCTGATTCTTGGGTACATCGTGTTCTGGGGAGCCTGGAACGCGGCCGAACTGTGGGGTGGCATCCGCTATGTCGGTCCTTTCTACCTCATGCCCGTACTCATCCCACTGGTCTTTTTCGGAGCTCGGGGGCTGATCGACCTCGCCGTCGCGCGGCCATGGGCAGGCGGGCTCACCGCTGCTGCCTGTCTGGGGCTGAGTACCGTTGTGCTCGTCTTCGCGGTGGGGGCCAACGTGTCCTTCACCCGACGTGATCGCAATTTGACAAACATGATCACAGCTCAACCCGGGCGAGTACTGGTCATCGTGTCGGCCGACCCGGCGTTCCTCATGCACCCCACGTCGGTGGTGGCCAACTCGCCCGCGATGGACGGCCGGGTGTTGTATGCGGTATCACGAGGCCGCGCCGACTTCACCGTTCTCGCCGATCATCCGGATCGATCACCGTACCTGCTTCGGTTGCCCGACGGATACAACCGGACACGTGAGTCACCGTCGGCTGCGCGGTTGGAACGGCTGCGGGTCGTCGACGGGCTGAGCATCGGTGTCGATGTGCGTGCATCGGTTCCGGCCGGGGCTCGCGCGGCCCGGTTGGAGGTGATCTCTGACGGACGTCGAGCGTCCTACTCCCTGGACCCGGCCCGGCCGGTGACCGCTACGCTCACCATCAGCCCCGACAGGGTGGACGTGGCCGGCATCGGTTCCGCTTCCACGATCAGTGCTGTACCTGCGGTGGGTGTACCTACGGCAGGCGTGTTGGCGAAAATGGATCATTCGGTGATATTGGCGTTGTTCTACACGCCGGCGTCTGGTGGCGGTGAACGATTTCTCGACCGCCAGGATCTCCCGGTCCGCGTCGATGCCGGGACCGGGACCGGCGTCAGCGTTGTCGCCCCGGACGGCCAGGTTGGGGCGGTGGGGTCGGGGCTCGCGCCAGCCATCCGGCTGAGCGTTGGTTGACCCCTGATGTCCAGCGGGAAAGAGACTCACGGGACATGGTCGGGGAGTCGGCTCGTACCCTGGTGTGTCGCTCCCGGGTGCATGCCGATCAGCGTCCCGAGGAGTTCCCAATCGCAGCCTGACCCGCATCGCAGCCTGACCCGTATCGCCTGACCCGTATCGCCGCCTGACGTATCAGGCTGCCCGACTCATAAGGTTGACCGCATGGCGCAGTACGTCTTCCAGATGCGCAAGGTGCGCAAAGCCCACGGTGAAAAGGTCGTCCTCGACGATGTCACCCTGTCGTTCCTGCCTGGCGCGAAGATCGGTGTCGTCGGTCCCAACGGCTCGGGCAAGTCGTCGCTGCTGAAGATCATGGCCGGTCTTGACCAGCCCAGCAACGGAGACGCGACGTTGAGCCCCGGTTTCACCGTCGGCATGCTCGCGCAGGAACCGCGGCTGGACGAGGACAAGGACGTTCGCGGCAACGTGGAGGACGGGGTCCGGGAGATCCGTGGGGTCCTCGCGCGGTACGAGGAGATCAACGAGAAGATGGCCGCGCCCGACGCGGACTTCGACGTGCTCCTGGCCGAGCAGGCGGCACTCATCGACAAGATCGAGACGGTGAACGCCTGGGAGCTCGACAGCCAACTCGATCAGGCGATGGACGCGTTGCGGCTGCCGCCGGGTGATGCCGAGGTGACCAGGCTCTCCGGTGGGGAGCGCCGGCGCGTCGCTCTGTGCAAGCTCCTCCTGGAGGCTCCTGACCTGCTGCTGCTGGACGAGCCCACCAACCACTTGGACGCGGAGAGCGTCGCCTGGCTGGAGCAGCACCTGGCGCGCTATGCCGGAGCGGTACTCGCGGTCACCCACGACCGCTACTTCCTCGACAACGTCGCCGGCTGGATCCTCGAGCTCGACCGGGGTCACGCCTACCCCTACGAGGGCAACTACACGACGTACCTGGAGACGAAGGCCGCCCGCCTCAAGGTCGAAGGTGGCAAGGACGCAAAGCGCAAGCGCGTCCTCGCGCAGGAGCTGGAGTGGGTGCGTTCGAACCCGAAGGCCCGCCAGGCCAAGAGCAAGGCCCGCCTCGCCCGCTATGAGGAGCTGGCCGCGGAGGCGGACAAGGCGCGTCCCCGCGACTTCGAGGAGATCCAGATCCCACCGGGTCCGCGGCTGGGTAGCCTCGTGATCGAGGCGAAGAAACTCCGTAAGGGTTTCGGCGACCGGGTCCTCATCGACGACCTGTCGTTCTCCCTGCCACGCGGCGGCATCGTCGGCGTGATCGGCCCGAACGGTGTCGGGAAAACCACCTTGTTCACCATGCTGACCGGTGCGGCGGCAGCTGACGCCGGCGAGCTGGCCATCGGTGAGACGGTTGACATCGCCTATGTCGACCAGAGCCGCGCGGGCCTCGACCCGAAGAAGAACGTGTGGGAGATCGTCTCCGACGGGCTCGACCACATCATCGTAGGCAAAGTCGATCTGCCGAGCCGGGCGTACGTGTCGGCGTTCGGCTTCAAGGGGCCGGATCAGCAGAAGCCGGTCGGAGTCCTGTCCGGCGGTGAGCGTAACCGGCTGAACCTCGCCCTGACCCTCAAGCGGGGCGGCAACCTCCTGCTGCTGGACGAACCCACCAACGACCTTGACGTTGAGACGCTGCGGTCGCTGGAGGACGCGCTGGGAGAGTTCCCGGGATGCGCGGTTGTGATCTCCCACGACCGGTGGTTCCTGGACCGTGTCACCACCCACACCCTCGCCTGGGAGGGTACGGAGGCCGACCCGGCGCGCTGGTTCTGGTTCGAGGGGAACTTCGCGGACTACGAGGCCAACAAGATCGAACGCCTTGGCGTTGAGGCAGCGCGTCCGCATCGGGTGACCTACCGCAAGCTCACCCGCGAATAGGGTCTGACCGTGGGGGAGTGCCGTGGCCGCGCTGAACCGCTATGAGCTGGTCGTTCTCAGGCAGGGACAACCGCATCCGGCGTCCGGTGCGGATAGCGGGTACGACCGGCGGCATGCCGAGCACCTGAAGTATCTGGAGTCGCTGCGGGCTGCGGGGTCGCTTGTGCTGTATGGCGGGTCGGACGAACCTGACACGCAGCTGCAGGCGGTGCTGCTGTTCCAGACCGGGTCGCTGGATGAGGCCCGTGCCATTGCCGAGGCGGATCCACTGGTGCGGGCGGGCTATCTGGTGATCGAGATCATCCCGTTCCTCTCGGGATTTCGCCCCCCGCACCGGCCCGGCTGAACGGCACGGCCGCAACGGCCCTGTGAGCGGGCGAGCGGCCCGTCCACAGAGCGGGCCGGGCCGCGGCTCATTCGGGG
>NZ_CAUVXO010000174.1:10268-11055 GCF_963555865.1 Protofrankia sp. Cr1 | reverse complement strand
GGCTGGGACGCAGGGATCAGCTGGGATGCAGGCCTCAGCCAGGAGGTGGGGCCGGGCTCCGCCAGCGCTCCGGGGACTACGGCCTCCGGACGTGCGATCTGACGGTGGCCCTGAGCCATGCCCTGCCTCACCGGGCTGGGCCTTCGCGTGCCGTCGCGGGGGTGCCTCACCCCGTAGGGCGGCCCTGGCAGGATCGTGCGTTACGACACCCATGATCGAACCAAGGTCGTGAGGATGAGTGTGCCCGAGCACGCGTTACCCGTTGACCCCGGGGTCGAGCTGGCGGCGTTCCGTCGTGGCCTAACTGGCTCCTTCACCCGCCGCGGTGGCGGATGTGCAGGTCGGCGAGTGCAGGTCGGCGAGTGGAGGTCGGCGAGTGGAGGTCGGCGAGTGGAGGTCGGCGAGTGGCCGCGCGGATGTGTAGCCGCTGTGACAGCGACACCTTAGTGGGTAGTCGGCCCGGCACGAGTGGATGGTTGACATACATTTTCCGCCCGAAAACCGGCCCCTCCTGACGTCTTCCTTCCACTCGTCGCACCGAAGGGAATGCGGATCAAGGAGTGGGGTTGGGCTGCGTAGATCGCGAAGTGCGAGGAGGGAGGCACCGGAGGTGTTGGGTGTCGACCGACGGAGCCGGGGTACCCGTACGGCGGGGAGCGGCGTGCGGCGTGCGGGGAGCGATGTGGCGAGGTGCGTGCCCCGGCCCCGCGACGCCGCGTCCCCTCTTGCCGGTCTCGCTTAGCCTTCCAGGCGCCGTTCGATCGATGCGACCTTCGTCCGCAACGCG
>NZ_CAUVXO010000174.1:7063-10158 GCF_963555865.1 Protofrankia sp. Cr1 | reverse complement strand
TCCGTGACCCCCGGGCGGATGTCGGCCTTGAGCACGAGGCTGACCCGGCCGGATCGGGCGGCAACCGCGTCCACCGCCCGCTGTACGACGGCCATGACCTCCCCCCACTCCCCCTCGATCGTGGTGAACATCGCCGTCGTCTCGTTGGGCAGGCCGCTGGCGCGTACCACCCGCACGGCTTCGGCTACCAGGTCGCCGACATCCTCGCCGGTCCCGATCGGTGTCACGCTGAAGGCCACAAGCATGCTCCACACCTACCACGCCGCCCGGACGCTCTGTCGCCCAGGGACACCCGCGAACACCCACGGATACCCGCGGACACACACGGACACACACGGGCACCCGCGGGCACAGGCGAAGAACTCAGGATCTCGCGTACGTTGACCCACCGGGAGAATGCCACCCTCCGCAACATTCCAGGTCCGCAGACGACACAGCCGGACCTTCAACCAAACCCGGGACAACGCTCTCTGACGGCACGCCCTACCATTGCCCGCCGTGGAGTGGACGACGCGGGACGACGAGGCATAGGTGGTTCCACGGACCCTCCTTGACGCACTGACCAGCCTGGTGATACTGGTCGGCGCGGATGGTCGCGTGCTCGATGCCGGAGCCGCGGCCAGAACCTTCCTCGGGGAGCGGTTGGCTGGAACCGAACCGGTCCACCTCGGGGACCTGGCCGACGTGGTCGAGCCCTCGGCACGGGTCCGGCTGCGCGATGTCGTGCCGCGCGCGCTGGCCCGCACCGGGCAGTGGCGGGGAACCGTCGACCTCCTCGACGCCGCGGCCAACGTGGCGCCGTTCCAGGTGTCGGTGCGGGTCGACCCGTCAGGCGCCATCGTGATCGTCGCTCATGACACCGAGGACGTCCGCGCCCGGGAAACCGCCGAACGGGAGTCCCGGGCCAAGGACGAGTTCATCGCACGCCTCGGCCACGAGCTGCGCACCCCGCTCAACGCCGTGCTGGGTTTCGCCCAACTTCTGGAGCTCGAACCACTGCCGGCAGAGCTGCACGAGGACGTCGAACGCATCATCACCGGTGGCCGGCACATGCAGGCCCTCATCGACGACGTGCTCGATCTCGCCCGGCTGCAAGCCGGGCGCGGTGACATCAGAAAGGGACCCGTCAACGTCCTGGAGATCGTCCATGGTGTCGTCGAGCTGGTCGAACCGCTCGCGGAGCAACGCGGCATCCGCCGGGTCATCTCGCCGGCCGAGCCGCTGGTCGCCGACGCCGACCGCCGCCGGCTGTGGCAGGTCCTGCTCAACCTGGTCGGCAACGCGCTGAAGTACGGACGCGAGGGCGGCACCCTGCGGGTGGGCATCGTGCCCATCACCGGAGCCCGGGTCCGGATCGAGGTCGAGGACGACGGCAACGGACTCCCACCCGAGGCCATGGACCGGCTGTTCCGGCCGTTTGAACGGCTCGGAGCCGAACGAACGGGCGTCGAGGGCAGTGGACTGGGTCTGGCGCTGTCCCACGCTCTGGTCACGGCGATGGGGGGTGTCCTGACGGCGGCAAGCCGTTTCGGGGTCGGCAGTGTCTTCGCGGTCGTCCTGGACACCGTCGACGTCCGCTTCGACGATGACGACGATGACGACTTCGACGGATTCGGTCCGGGAGCCGGATACGGCCCGGGACACGGATACGGACACGGACACGGACACGGCCCAGACCACGGGTTCGGTCCGGCGCCGGCTGTCCTGGCCGCCCGATCGGACGCAGCGTCGCGCCACGTCGGTTATCCCCGGGTCGTACACGTCAGTGGTGATCCCGCGACCCGGACGATGGTCACACACGTGCTACGCAACACCCTCGGCGCGGACACGGTCTCGGTGCCGCGGGCCGCACTGGCCCTCGACGCGGTCCGGCGGTCCCGACCGTCGCTGGTACTGCTGGACCGGGAGCTGCCGGACGGCAGCGCCGAAGACCTGCTGCGGACCCTCGCAGCGGACGCTCAGGCGGGGCGGATACCCACGGTCGTGCTCACCATGGACGATGACCCGAGAGACCTCGTGCGGCTGCGCCAGGCCGGTGCCGTGGACGTGGTGGGAGCGCCCCTGGACGTCGCCGCGGTGGTTGCCGCGGCCGGCCATCTCGCCACCGCCAACACCGCCAACACCGCCAACACCGCCAACACCGCACCCTGACATGTCAGTCGGGCGGACATGTCAGTCGTGGCGCGGCTGCGTCGTGGCCAGACCGGCGACGACGCGGTCGGCGGCCGTGTAGGGGTCGGTCCGGCCGGCGACGACCTCCGCGGCGAGGCCGTCGAGCAGGGAACCCTCGCGCAGGTCACCCATGCGGAGCCGAAGCTGGGTGAGCGCGATCTGCTCGATCTCGTCAGCGGCCCGCCGGCGCCGGCGGGCGTCCAGGACACCGTGCTCGACCAGCCACGCACGATGGTCGGCGATCGCATCCACGACCTCGGCGATGCCCTCCCCACGCGAAGCCACGGCCTTGAGGACCGGGGGTCGCCATGCCCCCTCGGAGGCGGTTGCGGGTCCGGTGAGCGCAATCATGTGCGTGAGCTCGCGGTAGGTGTTTTCCGCGCCATCGCGGTCAGCCTTGTTGACCACGAAGACATCGGCGATCTCCAGGATGCCGGCCTTTGCGGCCTGGACGCCGTCACCCATACCCGGGGCCAGCAGCACCACTGTGCAGTCGGCCAGTGATGCGATGTCAACCTCGGCCTGACCCACCCCCACGGTCTCGACCAGCACGACGTCGAAGCCGGCCGCGTCGAGCACCCGCAGTGCCTGCGGTGTCGCCCAGGACAGCCCACCCAGATGCCCGCGCGAGGCCAGCGAACGGATGTAGACCCCGGGGTCGGTGGCGTGCTCCTGCATCCGTACCCGGTCGCCGAGCAGCGCACCGCCGGTGAACGGCGACGACGGGTCGATGGCCAGGACGCCGACGCGCAGGTCACGAGCTCGAAACGCGCTGACCAGCGCGGATGTCGAGGTCGACTTGCCCACTCCGGGAGATCCGGTGAGGCCGATCACCTGCGCGCGACCGGACCGTGGCGCAAGCAGGGCCATGATCTCGCGCAGCTGCCCGGACGCATCCTCGACCAGGGAGATCAGCCGTGCGA
>NZ_CAUVXO010000174.1:1817-6629 GCF_963555865.1 Protofrankia sp. Cr1 | reverse complement strand
CGCCGGGACACGCAGGATGAGGGCGTCTCCCTGGCCGCCGCCGCCGCACAGCCCGGCGGCACCGATGCCGCCGCCGCGGCGACGCAGCTCAAGGGCGAGCGTGAGGGCGATCCGGGTACCGGACATGCCGACCGGGTGGCCGAGGGCGATCGCGCCGCCGTTGACGTTGGTGACCTCCGGGCCGATACCGAGCTCGCGCATGGACTGGATCCCCACCGCGGCAAACGCTTCGTTGATCTCGTAAAGATCCACGTCAGCGGGAGTCAGGCCCTCCTTGCGCAGCGCCGCCGAGATCGCGTTGGCCGGCTGGGACTGCAGCGAGGCGTCCGGGCCGGCGACGAAGCCGTGCTGGCCGACCTCGGCGAGTACGGTCAGCCCGAGCTCGACAGCCTTCGCCCGGCTCATCACCACGACCGCCGCCGCGCCGTCGGAGATCTGCGAGGCCGAGCCGGCCGTGATCGTGCCGTCGTCGCTGAAGGCGGGACGCAGCTTCGCCAGCGCCTCCGAGGTGGTGTCACCGCGGACACCCTCGTCCTGGCTGACGAGCACCGGGTCACCGCGGCGCTGGGGCACCTCGACCGGGACGATCTCGTCGTCGAACAGCCCGTTCTTGATCGCGGCGGCGGCGCGCTGATGGGAGCGGGCGGCGAACTCGTCCTGCTCGACCCGGCTGATGCCCAGCCCCGCGTTGTACCGCTCGGTTCCCAGCCCCATCGCGACCTGGTCGACCGCGCAGAACAGGGCATCGTGGGCGGTGGCGTCCAGCAGCTCGGCACTGCCGTAGCGGACGCCCTCACGCAGGGACGGCAACAGGTGCGGGGCACGTGTCATCGACTCCATGCCACCGGCGACGACGACGTCGAACTCGCCACTGGCGATGTAGGTGTCGGCGAGTGCGATCGCGTCCAGACCCGACAGGCAGACCTTGTTCACCGTGATCGCGGGAACGTTCATGGGGATGCCGCCCCTGATCGCGGCCTGGCGAGCGGTGATCTGCCCCTGACCCGCCTGAATGACATGCCCCATGATCACATAGTTGACCTGCTCACCACCGATACCGGCCCGCGCCAGCGCGGCCTTGATCGCAAATCCGCCGAGCTCGACGGCGGGGAAGCCCTTCAAAGCGCCGGACAGCTTGCCGATCGGGGTTCGCGCGCCGGCCACGATGACAGAACCAGGCATGGATGGCCTCCCGGGAGTGCGACTGCGTGTTCTGCAACGATAACGTGATCTTCATCAACATGCTGCGGCCAGCGGGCACGTCGGAGTCGAGACGGGTGTCCGTGGGGAGCGGGTATGGCAGCATCGCGTCCACACCCGCGAGAGAGAGGGCTCGAGTCCGCGATGTTCACGAGAATCGATCATGTCGGCATCGCCGTCCGGGACCTGGACACGTCCATCGCCTGGTACGAGACGACCTTCGGGCTCACCGTGGCCGCCCGGGAGGTCAATGAGGAGCAGGGCGTTCGCGAGGCCATGCTGCTTGTGGCCGAGGCCGCCCCGGGTGGTTCATACGTGCAGCTGCTCGAGCCGATCCGGGATGACTCCCCGGTCGGGAAGTTCCTCGCCCGCAACGGCGAGGGTGTCCACCACGTCGGCTACGGCGTCGACGACGTCGAAGGTGCCCTGGCCGCCATCGCCGGGCAGGGCGTCCGCCTGGTCGACAAGCGGCCCAGGCACGGCTCGATGGGCGCGAGTATCGCCTTCCTGCACCCGAAGGACACCGGCGGTGTGCTCACAGAACTGGTACAGGCCCTCCCCAAATAGCCGCTTCGCGACAATGTGGGGTCAGGCGATCCCGCAGCCGGCGGTGAAGGGCGACGGAGCCGATGCCAGGTCCACCGTGGCGTTCGCGGGCGAGCCGACCGCCGTGAACCCCGTGCCCGTCATCTGCCATGTCGTCGATGTCACCTGGTAGATCCTGTCCGTGGTCCGGTCTCCCGCGGCGACCACGACTTTTCCGCTCTCACAGCGGAAACCGTCACCATGGTCGCCGTTGAGACCGGCACGCAGCGGACTGCCGTTGACGACCCGCAACTGCCCGGTCGAGGTCAGCCTGGCGACACCATAGTTTCTGGTCTCGCCGCTGCTGTCGGTCTGGACGATCAGCTCGCCGTAACCGTCACCGTCAATGTCGACGATCGAGAAAGTGAACGGTGCCGCCACCGCCGGGAAGGTCACCGCGGTTGATCCGAACAGGCTCAGCGCGACCCTGACCGTGCTGTCGGACACGGTCGCCGGGTCCCTCACGCCATCCCCGTCGACATCGCCGGCCATCGCCGGGACGGACACCGGCGGCGGGAGGGTCGGCGAGTGGACGTTACTGGGCGTGCCGCTGGGACGGCTGGCCGAAGCCGTCGGCGTTACCCCGTCCCCCGGATTCGGGCTGGTGGGCGACGCCGAGGTCTCCAACCGGCTCGGCGTCACCGACGGCCGCACCTGACCGCCCCCGCCCGTCCCACCGTGACCCGGTGGCTGCGAGGCCGCCGTGCGGACCGCGGTCACCCCGGGAGTCGGCTGGGTCAGCGGCGGCACGGTCGGCTCGACCAGGATGGACGGGGGACCGGGTTCGATCGCCACGTAGGCGAGGCTGATCAAACCGGCCAGCGCCAGCCCACCGACGGTCGTCGCCGGCACCCGCATCCGCCGCCTGCGGATGATCCCGGCCCGGATCCGCTCGTAGCCTGCCGGGGAAGCCCGAACCGGATCAACCGCTTCGGTCAGTAGACGACGCAGCTCGTCGGGCTCGAGCGCGGTCACCGCAGACCCTCCAACTTGGTGCCGAGCGCGGCCAGCCCGCGGGACGTGTATGCCTTGACCGAGCCGACGCTGCACTTCATGACCGCTGCCGCGTCCGCCTCGGAGAGGTCCGCGTAGTAACGCAGGACCACGGCCTCGCGCTGGCGGCGCGGCAGCTCCCGCAGCGCCTGTATGACCGCGGCGCGCTCGACGAGGGTGTAGGCGCCCTCCTCCGCGCTGGCCGCGTCCGGCATGGGTTTGGGCGCATGCTTGAGGGCCACCAACCGCCGCCGCAGCGTCGAGCGGGCAAGGTTGACCACCGTCTGCCGTAGGTAGGCGAGCGCCTTGTCCCTGTCCTGCAGCCGCCCCCAGGCGGCGTGCACGCGGATGTAGGCGTCCTGGACAACTTCTTCGCACAGCCCGACGTCATCCAGGAGGAGGGCGGCAAGGCGGACCAGCGACCGGTAGTGCTCTGAATACAGAGCCGTCAGGGCGGCGTCAGCATCCCGGGCGACCTCGCTGCGAGCGGCGTCGCTCCGCGCAGGCACGGGCCGCCACCCCTCCACTACTGTCATGGGCGCGGTCACGCCACGTCAGACGCTCTCCTACCCCAAATGGTTGCTCTCAGGTTGTATCGCTTCCAGCGCGGACGCACACCCCCAACCGCGCGACTCATAGGCATACCCGTCGGTAGCATCTGCCCAGCGCCACCGGATGACGCACGGGAGGTCGATCGTGAAGGAAATTGTCGAGGCAATTCTCGCCTCCGACACGCCCAAAGCGGCGTTCGCGGCCCTGCCGGTACCCGAGACCTACCGGGGAGCGGTGGTTCGCAAGGACGAGATCAACATCTTCAACGGGCTGGCATCCCAGGACAAGGACCCCAGGCGCGCCCTGCACATCGACGAGGTCACGACCCCGGACCTCGGTCCCGGCGAGGCGCTGGTCGCCGTGATGGCCTCCACGATCAACTACAACACCGTCTGGACGTCGATCTTCGAACCACTGCCGACGTTCGGCTTCCTGGAGCGTTACGGCCGGCTGTCCCCGCTCGGCAAACGCCACGATCTCCCTTACCACGTGGTCGGCTCCGACCTCGCCGGTGTCGTGCTGCGTACCGGTCCCGGCGTACACATGTGGTCCCCCGGCGACGAGGTGGTCGCCCACTGCCTGTCGGTCGAGCTGGAACGCCCGGACGGCCACGACGACACCATGCTCGACCCCGAGCAGCGCATCTGGGGCTTTGAGACGAACTTCGGCGGGCTCGCGGAGCTCGCCCTGGTCAAGGCCAACCAGCTCATGCCCAAGCCCGCGCATCTGAGCTGGGAGGAGGCCGCCGCCCCCGGGCTGGTGAACTCCACCGCCTACCGCCAGTTGGTATCCCACAACGGCGCCAACATGAAACAGGGCGACGTGGTACTCATCTGGGGCGCGAGCGGCGGGCTCGGCTCCTACGCGACCCAGCTGGCACGCAACGGCGGTGCCATCCCGGTGTGTGTCGTGTCCTCGCCACGCAAGGCCGAGATCGTACGCCGGATGGGCGCCGACCTGGTAATCGACCGGGCCGCCGAGGACTACCGGTTCTGGACCGACGAGCACACCCAGAACCCCAAGGAGTGGCAGCGCCTCGGCAAGAAGATCCGCCAACTGACCGGCGGCGAGGATCCCGACATCGTCTTCGAGCACCCCGGGCGGGAGACCTTCGGCGCGTCCGTGTACGTCACCCGACGTGGCGGTACGATCGCGACCTGCGCGTCCACGAGTGGCTTCATGCACTCCTACGACAACCGCTACCTGTGGATGAACCTGAAGAAGGTGGTCGGATCGCACTTCGCGAACTACCGCGAGGCGTGGGAGGCCAACCGGCTGATCACCAAGGGCCTGGTCCACCCGACCCTGTCCCGCGTCTACCCGCTCACCGAGACCGGTCAGGCCGCCTACGACGTCCACCGCAACCTCCATCAGGGCAAGGTCGGGGTACTCTGCCTCGCACCGGTTGAAGGTCTCGGGGTGCGCGACGGCGCCACCCGCGAGCGCCATCTCACCGCGATCAACAGGTTTCGCGGAGTTTAG
>NZ_CAUVXO010000174.1:0-1201 GCF_963555865.1 Protofrankia sp. Cr1 | reverse complement strand
AGCGGCCCGATTTCTGTCCCGGTGCCGACTGCATACCGGCTCCTGCACCTCCCGGTGGCTGGTCTGGCACTCTGATGTCCTATGAGCGAGCAAACCGATCTCATCCCAATGTCCGACGGCACGGACGCGTCTCCGGACTTCGATCTGGTTCGTCGCGGCTACGACCCACATCAGGTCAAAGCGCACGTCAACTGGCTCGTCGAGCAGCTGCGCGAAGCGGAGTCGCATCGGGCCGCCGCCGAGGCCGCGGCGTCCGAGGCCGCATCCGAAACCGCGACGGCACGTGATCATCTCGCTGCCAACCGACCCGCGTGGGAGGAGTTCGGCGGCCGGATCACCCAGATTCTCCAGCTCGCGGAGGAGGAAGCCGCCGACGTGCGGGCGGAGCGGACGCGGGAGGTGGACGCCGCGCTCCAGCAGGCCCAGCAGGAGCATGCCGAGGCGCGGCGGACCCACGAGCGGACGATCCGCGATGCCGAGGCGAGCGCCCAGGAGATCCTCTCGACAGCGCAGGCCGAGGCCGAGGCCATCGTCGCCGCCGCGCGTTCGACCGCCGAGACAGCCGAGGAGGAGTCCCGCCGCCGGCTGGCTGATCTCGGCCGACAGCGGGACCAGGTGACCGCCCAGCTTGGTCAGCTGCGCGACCGGTTGGCAGCGGCCATGGCTCCGCTCGACCTCGGATCGGACCCGTCGCCGGCGGACACCGGGCAACCGGCGGCCGCCCGTTCCTGAGCCGTCCGGTCCTGAGCCGTCCGGTCCCGCCGCCGGCCCAGCGGGATCACCAGCCCGGCGGGATGGTGCGCCGGTCACGACGGGTCCAGCAGGCCGTGTGCCAGTGCCTACGCTCGGCAATATGGTCATCGCGCCAGCAGACGACGTGCGGGGTCGCCGGCAGGATCTCCTGCTGGCAGCCGGGGCAGCGGTAGTACTTGCGTGCGGCCGCGCCGCTGATCCGGCGCACGATCCAGTCCCCGTCCGCACGCTGTTCGATCGTCTCGGCGCCGACGACGGCCGGTGGGAGCGGTGGTCGCTCCGGCCGCGCGCGCCGCGACCGTCTGCGGGTCACCGCGGACGCGACGCCGGCGGATCTTCCGGGCGGCGGGGGCGCGCCACGCGGGGCCGTGGTATGCCCCGGTCGGTGCCGGGCTCGGACGCGGGCGTCCGGCCGACGACGTCATCCTCGACACGGTCACCCCTGACG
>NZ_CAUVXO010000173.1:1714-10305 GCF_963555865.1 Protofrankia sp. Cr1 | reverse complement strand
TCGATTACCACATTTGGTGGCCGTCGCAGTCCGAAACAGGACAGTTGCTTCCAGGCAGGACCTTCCTCTATCGTCAGCCATGCGATGCACAACGTGGCACCGAGCCGACGACTTGGGGGGTCTAAGTGCCTGTTTTGAATCTTCTGTCGACCCTGCTGACTACTTACACAGCTACGACTTGATTGAATTGGCCTTAGAGCGACCGGCGACAGGGGGCACGGCGTCGCGGGACTATTGCCGGGCGCTCTTTGGGAACGATGTGAATCTGGTGTTGTGGCAGGAGCATCAGATTCACATCGTTAAGAGCCTGGTTTGAATCCTCTGTCCGGGCGAGCCCAAGATTCAAAACAGACTCTTAACCGTGCTGACCGCAGGTGGAACGGCGGGTACAGAAACCTCGGGCACACCGGCGCCGCTGCCGCAAGCCGCAAACCGCAAGCCGTAATCAGAACCGAGCTGGGACGCGCCCTCATTTCCCCGAACAGCACTCCTCGCGAGATCCCCGTAGATTGAACTGGCGCCTTTGATTGGGTTTCCCCAGCCGTCAGTAAAATGCTGGTCGATCAACTACTCGGCGTCGGCATCGGCATCGGAATCAGGGAAGTGGAAGTGGAAGTGGAAGTGGAAGTGGCGACATAGCCTGTGTGGTCGAGCCGGCGATCGAGCATTTCGAGCAGGCCGAGAACAGTTTCACCTTTAAGGTATTCCTTCCGTTCTTCACCGTCCATGTTCGAAGGAAACGATCCTATGGCTGACGTGACAGAATCAATTGCGATCATTGGCATGGGTTGCCGCTTCGCGGGCGGCGCCGACACACCCCAGAAATTCTGGCGGCTGCTCGCACGGGGCGAGGATGCGATCTCCGAGGTCCCGCCACAGCGGTGGGCGTCCTACGCCGAAGCCAGCCAGGAGAACGCCGCGGCGCTGCGTAAGACCACGCGCTTCGGTGGCTTCCTCGACGACATCGAGGGATTCGACGCCGAATTTTTCGGAATCATGCCGCGCGAAGCCGAGCTGATGGACCCTCAGCAGCGCATCCTGCTGGAGGTCACCTGGGAGGCGCTCGAGCACGCGGGTATCCCGCCGGCGAGCCTCGCCGGTGGCGACGCCGGGGTGTTCGTCGGCGTCGGCTCGGACGACTACGGTCGCCGCCTGCTCGAGGACCTGCCCCGCATCGAGGCCTGGACCGGCATCGGGGCCTCCATGTGCGCCGTCGCCAACCGCATCTCCCACGCTCTCGATCTGCGCGGTCCCAGCCTCGCCGTGGACACGGCCTGCTCGGCGTCGCTGGTCGCCATCCACCTCGCCTGTCAGTCGTTGGCCCTCGGTGAGACTCCGCTCGCGCTGGTCGGCGGCGTGCACATCATGGCTGGTCCCGGCCTGACCATGGTCCTCGACGCGGCAGGCGCGATCTCGCCGGACGGCCGCTGCAAGTCCTTCGACGCCGCAGCGAACGGCTACGGCCGCGGGGAGGGCGCCGCGGTGATCGTCCTGAAACGGCTCGCCGACGCCCAACGTGACGGAGACCAGGTGCTCGCGGTGATCCGCGGCAGCGCGGTCAACCAGGACGGCCACACCAACGGCATCATGGCCCCCAGCGGGGAGGCACAGATCCACCTGCTGCGCCGTGCCTACCGCATGGCCGGCGTGGAGCCGGCGACGGTCGACTACGTGGAGGCGCATGGCACGGGTACCCGCGCCGGTGACCCGATCGAGGCCGCCGCGATGGCCGCCGTGCTCGGGCGAGGCCGGCCTGCCGGGCAGCCATGCCTCATCGGCTCGGTGAAGTCGAACATCGGTCACCTGGAGGCCGGCTCCGGTGTCGCCGGAGTCATCAAGGCCGTGCTGGCGCTGGGGCATGCCGAAATACCGGCGAGCCTCAACATCAGCGAGCCCAACCCGGCCATCCCCTGGGACACCGCCGGGCTCGAGGTGGTCACGACGACCCGGCCGTGGCCCGTCACCGAGCACCCACGCCGTGCCGGGGTCTCCGGCTACGGCTACGGCGGCACGATCGCGCACGTGGTGCTTGAACAAGCGCCCCCGAACGTGACCGAACCCCTGGTGGACACCGCGCAGCCGTCCCTGTTCCTCGTGTCCGGCGCCACCGAAGCCGGCCTGACCGCGGCCGCCGGGAATCTCGCCGACTGGCTCGAGACCGACGGCGCGGGCACCCCACTGGCCGCGGTCGCCCACACCCTGCGGGAACGGCGCAGCCACCTCACCCACCGTGCCGGAGTCGTCGCGGCCGACCGCGCCGAGCTGGTCGCCGCTCTGCGTGCGGCGGCGGCCGGTAACGAGGCGGCGGGCGTCCGGCTGGGGACGGCGAAACGGCGGGCGATGGGCCCGGTGTGGGTTTTCTCCGGACACGGGTCGCAGTGGGTGGGCATGGGGCGCGATCTGCTGGCCACGGAACCGGCGTTCGGGCGGACGATCGACAGGGTCGGCGAGATATTCGCGGCGGAGATCGGGTTCACTCCGCGTGCAGTGCTCGTCGGCGACGAACTCTCCGCGGTCGACGTCATCCAACCGATGATCTTCGCGATGCAGGTAGCGCTCGCCGACGTGTGGCGTGAGCACGGCTTCGAACCCGCCGCAGTGATCGGCCACTCGGTCGGTGAGATCGCCGCAGCCGTGGTCGCCGGTGCGCTGACCCTCAGCGACGGCTCGCGGCTGATCTGCCGTAGGTCGATTCTGCTCCGTGAGGTGGCCGGCAAGGGCGCGATGGCCATGGTCAACCTGCCCTTCGACGAGGTGCGCGCACGGCTCGGTGAACGCAACGACGTCGTCGCCGCGATCGCGGCTTCGCCGTCGTCGACCGTGATCGCAGGCGACGTCGATCCCGTCGAGGCGACAGCCCGCGCCTGGGAAGCCGAGAAGCTGGTCGTCCGCCGGGTTGCCGCCGATGTCGCCTTCCACTCGCGGCACATGGATCCCCTGTTGGACAGGCTGGTCGCGGCGGCGAACGGGCTCTGCCCGGACATCGCCTCGATCCCGGTCTACACCACCGCGCTGGCCGACCCGCGCGCGGAACCGCTGCGTGACGGCGCCTACTGGGCGGCCAACCTGCGCAACCCCGTCCGGTTCGCGGCGGCTGTACAGGCGGCGGCCGAAGACGGCTACACCGCCTTTGTCGAGATCTCCGCACACCCCGTCGTCGCGCATTCGGTGGCCGAGACCCTGGACGCGCTGGGAATCGCGGACGGCTACGTCGGCGGCTCGCTCCGGCGCGGCACCCCCGACCAGCGCACGCTGCTCGCCAACGTTGCTGCACTGCACTGCGCGGGCGTCGAAGCACGCCGCGCGTCCGGCGGGCAGCCGCTGGCCGAGTTGCCCACGACGCCGTGGCGACACCGGCGCTACTGGCGCGACTCCGCCGTGAGCCGGCCCGTGCGCTCTCACGACGTCGAGCGCCACACCCTGCTCGGCGGCCACACCGTCGTGGTCGGTTCGGGTCGGCTTGAGCTCTGGCAGACCTACCTCGACCTGACCTGCCGGCCCTACCCCGGCGACCATCCGGTACACACCGTAGAGATCATTCCCGCGGCCGTGTTGCTGCACACCTTCGCCACCGCCGCCTCGAACGGCGGCTCGTTGGCCGCGCTCGCCGACATCGTGCTGCGCACTCCGGTCGTGGTCAGCGCACCGCGCGAGATCCAGATCTCCTGCCAGGATTCGACGCTGCGGCTGAGCTCCCGGCGCGTCGGCGGCACGGGCGACGGCGGCACGGGCGACGGCGGCACGGGCGACGGCGGCACGGGCGACGGCGACGGTGTCTGGCTCACCCACACCACGGCCGCCGTTGATCCGCTTGGTGCGGTCGCCGAGCGGACGCTTGAGCTCGCCGCGTTGCGTGCGAGCTGCCCGGACGTCCTACCGAACGACTTCGTCGTCGACCGTCTCGCCGGCATCGGCGTCGCGGCGATGGGCTTCCCCTGGCACATAACCGAGCTGCGCGTGCTCGACGGCCAACGGCTGTTCGCCGCGGTGGACTCCGGCTACGGGGCCGCCCCGACGTGGGCGTCGGTGTTGGACGCTGCGCTGTCCATCGCGTCGGTGGTCTTCGGCGGGCCGCCGACTCTGCGGATGCCCGCCGGGATCAGGCAGGTGGCGTTCAGCGGCGACTCACCATCACAGGCCCTCATATACATCCGCACCAGCGTGGAGCGCCCCACAGACACCGCGGACGTCGACATCGCCACTGTCGACGGCCGTGTGGTCGCGACCCTGACCGGCTTGCGCTACGCGGTGCTCGACGGCGACCCGGGCGCCGCTGCCAGTCCGAGCAGGCTCGTCCACGAGATCGTCTGGCGGCCCCTGACGGTGGCGGCGGACACCTGCGCCCTCGACGCGGTCGTCATCGTCGGCACGCCACTCGAGGCGATCGCGGACGCGGCGCGGGACGCGGGGATTGCGATCTGGCAGGTTGCGGACGCCGACGCCCTGGACGGGTTGCGTGACCGAGCGGGCGCGAACACAGCGGTGCTGGTCGGCCCGACACCGCAGGGCGACAACGAGGCTGACAGCGCGCAGCGCTCCGCATGGCTGCTCGCCTGCGTCGCCCAGCGTGTGTCGGGCTGGACGGGCGGGCGACCGAGAATCTGGGCGGTGACCAGCGGTGTGCCGGACGGCTCGCTCACCGGCGCTTCCATGTGGGGCGTCGGCCGCGTCATCGCCGGGGAACAGCCCGAGCTGTGGGGCGGGATCGTCGACAGCGACCACCTGGCCGCATCGGCCGAGCGGCTGCTCGCGGTCCTGCGCGCGCGACCCGACGAGGACGCGGTGCGGATCATCGAGGGTCGGACGACAACGTCGCGCCTCCTGCCTGTGCCCGGCCACATCGTTCGCCCCGCGCCCACGTTCCGCCCGGACGGCACATATCTGGTCACCGGTGGGATGGGAGCGCTCGGCCTCGAGGTAGCGCGCTTCCTGGCCGGACGCGGCGCACATCGGCTCGTCCTCGCAAGCCGGCGCCCCTTCCCGGAAAGGGCGGAGTGGGACCGTTGTTCGGACGAGCGGATCCTCGCCCAGATCGAGGCGGTGCGGGCGCTGGAATCCCTCGGCGTCACGGTCAAGGTCCTCTCCCTCGACATCACCGACGCCGAGGCGATTCGGACGGCGCTCGACCCGGCGGCGCTCGGCCTGCCGCCCATCGTCGGGATCGTGCACGCCGCCGGGATATCGGACGACCGGATGCTCGGCGAGCTGGACGAGGACTCGCTGGCCGCGGTGATGGCGCCCACAGCGCACGGCGCGCTCGTCCTGCACGAACTCTTCCCGCCAGGCAGCGTGGACTTCTTCGCGATGTTCTCCTTCTGCGGGTACCTGCTGGGCCTGCCGGGTCAGGCGAGCTCCGGCGCGGCGAACGCCTTCCTGGACGCGCTGGCCGCCCACCGGGGTGACGATACGATCAGCTTCGGCTGGACCTCGTGGCGAGGGCTGGGCATGTCGACATCCTCGACCATGATCGACATTGAACTCAACGCCCGTGGCACTGCGGACATCTCGCCCCTCGAGGCATTGCGCGCCTGGGATTTCGCCGAGCGGCGTGTCGGCACGCACTGCGCGGTCCTACCCATGATCACAGTGGATTCCGGCATGCCGAGACCACCGCTGCTGCGGGAGATCACCGTCGAGGAGACGGTCGCGGGCAGATCCGGCCCCGCCGACGACTGGTCGGCACTCGAACCCGCTGAACTGCTTGACCAGCTCATGGACATGGTCCGCACACAGGTCGCCGAGGAGATCAAACTGGCTCCCCAGGAGCTGGACACCGGCAAACCGCTGCTGGAGATGGGCCTGGACTCAGTGATGACCCTGGTTATCCGGCGACGCCTGGAGAAGCTGTTCCGCGTCCCGCTGCCGGCGACGCTGCTGTGGAACCGGCCAACCGTGGCGGCGCTGGCCGAGTACCTCGCCGAGGTGCTGAGCGGCGGGGAAAGGTCGGCCGCACCTGACGAGGGCGAAGTTATCCCGGCGGGCGCCGTATGAGCGCCGACGTGGCGCCCTGGGTCGATCAGTGCATGCGCGGCGGACTGTCCCGCTCCACTTTCCGCGATCTCGAAGGCCATCCACCTGTCGTATGCGATCTCTGTTGTGGGGATCGCGGCGGGCGGGAAGGCCGACGTGGACCCCGCTAGGATAAGCAATGATATAATCGCTTACGCGATCCAAGGGGGGCCATTCGGGCATCGTGGATCGCCTGAGCCAGGAGCCCCGGTGGACTTCCACTTCCTCCTCGCCCTCGTCCTCTCGCCAGGCGTCGTCGCCGGCTTCGTGACGATCACCAAGCACCGCCAATGGCTTGACCTTGTGCGCCATGTCTACGACCACGAGGCCGCAGAGGGTCGAATCGTCGATCCCATCGCATTGTTGGAGACCGCCAAGCACTCCCGTGCCGCTCGACCATGACCCCGCCCACTCACCATGGTCATCAACTCCTCCCCCAGCTCGTAATCCGGGTCAAGATAACGAGCTCTGCCACGATTCCGGGGAACGATGTGAATCCGGTGTCATCATGACGACCCGGAAATCACATCGTTCCCGACTCCGAGGTGCCAGCTGAGGGTGGAAGCCGAGGGGGAAGCTGGTCAGCTGGTCAGACGCGCACCCAGAGCCGGTTGCGCTAAGCGCCCGATCCGCAACAGTGGAGGCGATCTGCTACAGCGTGTGGGTCAGGGTGCCAAAGCCCAACTGGTCGAACCCTCCGCTGTTGGGACCGTAATCACCGCCACCGCCCTCGGCCCGGACCCTCGCGGCATAGGCAGTGACATTCGGTGCCGCCAGCCCCCGGCGTTTGACGTAGTGGTTGTAGACGAGCTCCCAGGAGGGTCGGTCGAGTCCGCGACCGGCTTCGGCGACGACGGTCTGCGACTGCTGTTGACAGTTCTGGCCGGTACCCCAGGTGTAGGTGGTGAAGGGGACGGACTCGCCCAGGTTGTACTTCGCGACGTATTCGCAGCCTCGCAGGAAACGACTGTCGCTGTATCCGTACATGTCCTGACCCTGATTCCAGGCCATTTCGCAGAATGCGCCCATCAGGGCGGGGCCAAGCGTGGCATGGCCCTGGTCACGGCCGCTTTCCTGCCACTGACCGAGCCCGCCCGGGTGCAGGAACGGAACGGCCTTCATGATGGCCCCGTTCCCCGCGCCGTTCTTGAAGTATTCGATGGCCCGGTCGAACTTGGCGCGGTCGTCGCAGAGGATGCCGATGGCCAGGATGGAGGCCATGTTGCACAGGTCCCAGTTGGCCCAGTAGTTGGTGATACAGGCGTCATTGTGCTCGCGGAGGAACCGGTCGTTCAAGGGGTAGAAGACGTTCAGCATCATCGCCTTGAACCGGTTGAGATCGAATCCGTCGTAACCCCGCATGATCTCGGCGGCGTTGGCGAACTGGTAGCCGTATATCCCGGCGGCGAGGTACCGGTCGGCGTTGCCGGTGACCATCGTCAGCGTCGCGGACCAGGCGTTGAGAATATCGCGCGCCGCGTCGGCGTGGGCGACGTCTCCGCTGATCTTCCAACGCAGCGCGTTCTGGTAGGCAGCGTGGATGTCGTTGTACAGCTGGGGGTAGTTCTGCCCGTCCCCACCCCGTATCACCGTCGCGATCGGACGTGCCTTCCACGTGCTCTGGGAATGGCCGTTGGCTACCAGCCTGTCCCAGCCCGCTTTCCACGGTGTGGCACCAGCGCGCACCTTGACGGTCATGCGGTCGAAATCGGCCTGGGTGTGCAGCATGCCGGGATGGACGAAAGCGCCGTTCGCCGGCCGGCCGGCAGCTGCTGCCGCACTCGGTGTCGGCACGGCCGTGATTGGACCTGGTGTGGCCGTGGTTGGAGTTGGTGTGGCCGACATGGCCGCTCCTGGCTCACAGGCGGTCAGTGGCACGGTTGCGGCCGCAGCCGCGGCGAAGCCGAGAAGATGGCGCCGGCTGATCTGGTTGGTCGGTCCCGTGGTCGTGGACACGGAGCTCCTCATCGGGTTGGATCCCCCCCAACCTGACAAATCACTTTATACCGCATGGCAGTCACGGCCCGGTCGAAGGATGTGTCCTTCCATCCCGTCGCGCGTAGGCAGGCCCGACCCGCAGGCGAACACGCTCTCCCGACGGTGGGTGGAGCGGTCCCGCGTCCGTGGACAGAAGGTTTGGACGAGTTTCAGCGGCGGACCGCCAGGTGATCTGGCTAGTGCGGCAGGTTGAGGTCGGAGCAGACCGACAGCGCCGCCCGCGCGTCCGTGGGCAGGCCCGCGTAGTTCCCCTTCTCGGTGTCCTGCAAGATCGCACTCATTTGCAGGTGAAGCTTGCCGTACTTCTTGTCATCCTCATGCGCCGCGACCGTGCCCAGCCACGCCGCAGCGCGCAGCCGCTCGATGTCGTCAAGCTTGTCGGGACCCAGTTCGACCAGCCCGGGCTTGGTCCGGACCAGGGCCGCACAGGCCGCCGCGGCGTCGTCGGGCGCGGCGCTGGGGCTGGGGGTGTCACCGCCGCAGCCGGCCAGCGTCAACTCCAAGGCGAAGGCCATCATGAGCAAGACCGTCTGAACCTGCCGGGCGCGGATGAGCATGTCATCATTATTGACAATGCGGGACAC
>NZ_CAUVXO010000173.1:0-1322 GCF_963555865.1 Protofrankia sp. Cr1 | reverse complement strand
GTTCGGAAACTCGGGTCGAACCTGCCCCGTCCGGCCCTGACCGCACACGCGGATGCCGGCTTACCCGGAAACCGTGCTGGTGATCGTGAACAGCAGCCACAGTCAAACCGCATCACGTCACCGCCGGCTACGCGGCAGGCGTAGCCACCTCTGATGATCTACCAGGTGCCGGCCTGGCCGCACGTGAGTATGTGTGGGGGTACCCGTCTGCTGTCGGGAGTCCGCACTGCTGTTCAATAGATCAGAATCACCGAAAACCAGGCGAACCCAGGTGAATGGATCTTAAATGGCAGGTGGGGGCGGCCCAGGGCCAGGGCCAGGCAACAGTCCGGTACGATTAGTATTTGAAATTCTTGGAATTCTGACTACCATCTGCACCCTGCTCGCATTTGCCAGGGATCAGATATCAATACTGGTCGCTGGTTTTGTTATTCTAGCGGTACTTTTTCTGGGATATCAGATATCTTTACATCATCGCGGAAACCCCCGCCCTCCACTGCCCAGAATTTTCGCTCTGATCTTGATCGCCATATGTTTTATCCTGACGTCAGTCTTCGTTTTCAAAGGTCACCCGTGGAATCCTGGCACAAATCCGCCCGAGGGCACCAGCCCCCCTCAGCCATCGGTTACGGTCTCCAGAATTCCTAAAGACGCCTACCTGGCTGACAGCATGGTCGATACCAAAAGTTGCCAACCCTCATGTCTCCGCTTGACAACCCCTCCAGACGCCGCGCTTATTGACGGCATCGCGTACCCTCACAGCCTGTATTTCGATCTTTCCTGCACGAACAGAAGCTCACGGCAAACCGCATCTGCGAATATTTATCTAAACCGAAGCTACCGCAGCTTTCATGCCATCGTCGGCCTCGGCGGGGCACCCGACGGAATTCCAGTTCAATTCAAAGTGAGCAACGACGACGGAGAACGAGACCTCGGCATTAAGAACATAATTTACGGACAGCACGAATATTTCAGTGTCGCGGTTGACGGTATTGCCCGAATAAAGCTGGAGATCGAGTTATCAGCTCTCGATTCATCCTCGCCTCAATGTCTGTCGAACCGATTTCAGGCGGTTTGGGGTGATATATTGGTGAGTCCTTGATTCGTTCCCGGAACCGGGCACCGGTCGACAACCGAGGGAGCACAGGCCAGGAATGTCGTTCCGGGACGCGACTAGCCCGTATGCACGCGCCTGCCCTGTAGACCAATGCCGCTTAGTTAGGCCGCGCGGGGGAAGATGATCAAAGGTGGTTGATCATGATGAGTGCCAGTGTCTGTTGGACGTTTGACGCGGTAGGCGTTGTGTCTACCTCGTCTGATGG
>NZ_CAUVXO010000172.1:2768-10503 GCF_963555865.1 Protofrankia sp. Cr1 | reverse complement strand
TGATCGTCAAGTTTGTTGTGGATCCGACGATGTTCGGAGAAGCGCACCGCGAACGGGCGGCAGAATTCGCGGCGGTATCCAGCGACGGCAAGGCGCATGGTTGCCTGCACCACCGGTTTGTGGCCGGCGAGGACCACGTGCTGGCGGTTGACGAATGGGAAAGCGCGGAGGCGTTCCAGAATTTCTTCGCGAACCAGACCGAGATCCCCGGGCTCATGCAGGCCGCTGGCGTATCCGCGCCGCCCGAGGTCAGCGTATACCAGAGCCTGAACTCCGCGGATTCGTTCTAGGAATGGCGCACGCCGTCGCCGTCCCGGGTGAAAACGGAGACGGTTGAGTCTTGGTCGCCGGCGGCGGCCTCGTGTAGTCAGGATTTCGCGTTCGCGGTCACCTATCTCTACCCTGCCGTCGCCCAGAAGCGGTACGCCTCGACCCACGCCGCGCCGTCTGGCGGCGGAGTCGGCAGCCGAAGCAGGAGGCTCTCCTGAGTTCCACCGGCTACTGGTGTCTGGGCGCCCTGCGGGCCGACGCCGATGAGGCCTACCTCCATTCCGTCCGGGCCGAACTCCGCCGGCTCGCCGCCGACGCGGAGATAGACACCTGCTACCGGGACTGGGTCGGGACCTTCAACGACGTCATACCGGCACAGGCACACCAGCCTGACAGCCCGGCGATGAATCTGGACAGGCTCGGCCACATCGCGGTGGTCGGCGACTGCGTCTTCGTGAACATCGGCGGTGCGCTTGGCGACGACAGCGCCTTGGCGCGGGTGGCAGGGTTACGCAGGGGATCGCCGGTCGCGGGGTTGTTGCACGCGCTCGGCCCGGACCGGGCGCGGTCCCTGCCCGGCGTGGTGGGCAACACGCTGGCATCCGCGGCCGAGGTGGCACGCTGCGCGGACGGCTGGCGGGCTGCCTGCACGCTGGCACCCGACGAGCGGGCCGTCGCGTTGGACCGTCTCGACCAATGGTGGGGCGACGCCGGCGACGGCGGCCGCGGCGGGCGCGAACCGATGGCCGTGTTGAACATGATTCCGGAGATCATCGATATCGCGCTGGTGCGGCGCAGCGGCCTGATTGCTCTTGCCGCCACGTTCTGATCGTAGGTGGGTCGCCGGGTCCGACAACGCGTCTCCTCGCGCTGCGGTGGCCAGGTAGATCTGGCCGACACCCGTCGGGCCATGCCAGAGCCGAATTGTGGCGCCCCGCACCCACAGGGCCGGGCGCTCTTAACGATGTGTATCTGATGCTCCTGCCACAACACCAGATTCACATCGTTCCCAAAGAGTGGCCGGCAATAGGGACGCGGCGTCGCGGAGCCGGGGCACGCACCCCAGTCCCGCTCCGTCATCCACGCCCCTATTGCCGGGCACTCTTAGCGGATGAACGCTCGGACCTGCTGCTCCCACCCGTCCGTGTGGATGATCCGCCCGACGAACGCCTCGCGCAGTACCCGCAGGTATGGCAGGCGCTCGACGGCCTGGCGGTAGGGGGAGGCGGCGGTCGCGGTATCGGAGTAGATCGCCGCGACCCGGAACCCGAGCAGCGCGAGTGCCTGGTTCAGTGCGGGGACGCAGCCGGGGTACGCCCGGTAGACGTAGGTAGCGTGGCCATCCTCGCTGAGGACCTCGAACAGCACGTGGCGAGCGGTTTCGCAGAAGGTGAAAGCGAGGACCGTCGGGGCGTCGCCGCTGACGGTGAGCGCTGCGAGATCAGTCCACGGCGCGCGGGCACGTCCCTGGTTCGGCTGCGCGCGTGGCCTCGGTTGGTGGTCATGCCCCAGCGACTGGCCGCCGAATCCGGCCCCCTCGCGCCCGTACCCGCCGAGCAGGCGATAGGCCAGTACAGCGTCGACGTCCGGTTCGGCGTCAAGCCCCCCGTTCATCGCCGAGCCCATCGCATCCACCAGGCCTCCGTGGGCGACCCCGGCCAATCCGCCTGGCGCCGGGGTCGGTACGGCGTGGTTCCTCGGCCCGATCGGGTGGGCGTCGTCGCGGCCGGTCGACCAGCCTTCCCGCTCGACGGAGACGCTTTGATGCAGGCCGAACCAGAGCGTGCCGATCGTGGCCAGTACGTCGATGCAGCGCGCCTGCCGGGGTGTGGAGCAGACAGCGACGAGCGAGGTGAACGTGGTCGGGTCGACCCCGTCGAGTTGGGCGCGCGGGGTAGCGACCCCGTCGGCCAGGTAGCCGGCGACCCGACGGGCGGCCAGCGATCCCAGGCCGGGCAGGAGCGCCGAGACCAGGTGCCCGCTGCGTGCCCGGGCCGCGCTGACTCGGACGCGCAGGAGCTCGCGGAACTCGCCGGTGCGCCGACCGAGCCGCGCGATTACCAGCCTGCGTCCGTCCAGGGTGGCGATCTCGAGGTGGTAACCCGACCCCTCAGCGGCTATCTCACCAAGGAACGAGTACGGCACCTGTTCTGGATCGCCGAGGTCAGGCACCGCAATCAGGGCGTCGTCGTACAGGTACAGCGCAGCGTCCACGCCGTCGAGCGCTCCGGCAAACCGCTCCGGTCGCCCGACGCCCATCAGCAGCAGGGTCCGAATGAGATCTTCGGCCCGGGCTTGGACAAGGTCTGCCAGCACCTGACCGTGCAGCCGACCCAAGCCCTCCAGCAGCAGCATCGAGCCCTCCGCCAACTGCAGGAGCAGGGCTCCCGCAGCGACGTCGGTGACACCGAGGATGTCGGCGCACCGGACCTGCAACGGCTGGCCTGCCCTCGGCGAGACCACGAGCGTGTGATCACGCACAACCGCGGTGGCCTCGCCGTCTTCGAGGAGTTCCTCGTCGGGACCCATCAGTCGGTAGCGCATCGGTAGCGGCCGGCGGCTACGCGGTTGTTCCGCACTCGCCGCAGAAGCTGACCCCCGGCCCGAGACCGGACCCGCAGTTCACGCAGAACCTGCTGGGGCGCGCGGCGGCAAGGGCGGTCCCACAGTGCGCGCAGAACCTGCCGCCACCGCTTTCCTGCCCGCAACCGGAGCAGAGCCCGGTGCCCCGGTCGCGCAGGTTGAGGTCGTCGGTCCAGTCGACCTGCCGCACTCGTTCGTCGATCTGCTGGACCTGGGCCGAGGCCTGGCGGGCGGCGATCTCCTGGTCGACCTTGGGTGCGCAGGTCACGCACAGGCCGCGGGTACCGTTCCAGCAGACCTGCTTGCAGACCCACTGGCCGCAACGGTGGCACTGCTGGAAGCTGGGGGAGACCTCTTCGACGGCAGCGCGCAGCATCCTGTCGTTGGTCGACCCGGCGGTAGAGTCACGCAGCCACTCGGCGTTCCAGCCGGCGTCGGCGATCCGGTTACCCATGTTGCCGCCGAGTAGCCGCCCACCTATCGTCGCGATCCGGCCACCGAAGCCGGTGACGGAATGCCGGAACGCGGACTTGTACCCGTTACCGCACCGCAGGCAGGAGAACTCATACTGGTAACCCTCGCGTGTCGACAGGTCCCGGTAGTTGTTTGTGAAAGGCACCTGGTTCGCCATGCCGCTCCCTCGCACCTCACGGCCAGGGCCCGCAGCCCCACCCGGACCTCCCGCACTCTGCAATTCCACCAGGCCTCCGGCAGCTCGAGAACCACGCTCGTCACACCATCGGCTATCTGCGGACAACCCGCATCATAGAGCGTGACCGGGCGCTCTGACGCGTGTGGGGCTCCAGACCCTCGACGTGGATGTTGGTGAGTAGGCGGGAGGCGGATGCGCCGCGGTGGTGGATGTGCAGGTCGGCGAGTGGGGCCGGCGGGTGGGGGCCGGTGGGTGGCCGGTCCAGCACGAGTGGATGGTTGACATACATTTTCCGCCCGAAAACTGGCGTCTCCTGACGTCGTTCTTCCACTCGTCGCACCGCATGGATTGCGGCCCCGCTCCTTCGTTCCACGCCCCTGTTGCCGGGCGCTCTCAGCGCCCCAGCGGCCCCGTGTAAACGTCCAGGTCACCGTCTGAGCTGAGGGTGTGGAGCTCCACCTGGGGCGTCCGGCCCTCGCGCGTGGGGAGCAGGGGAGTAGGGGAGCAGAGGTGGGCTGCGATGCAGCCGAGGACGGCGAGCGCCGCACCGAGCAGGTATGCGGCGACGAACGGCCCGGCACGCACGGAGTCCGCGACGATCGCCGACAGCAGGCTCATGCCCGTCACGGCGCCGATCTGGATCGCGGTCTGCTGCAACGAGATCGACAGCCCGAAGCTGTCGGCCGGCGCCGCGCTGCCCGCGATGACCAGCAGCGGCGGCTGCGCGTGCCCGAAAGCCAGCCCGCTGGCCATCAACCCGACGATGACCATCCACAAGGTGGCGAGTTGTGTGCCCGCCGCCAGGAGACCGAGTGCGACCACATAGGCGGCGGCTCCTGCGACGGCGAGCCGGCGTGGTCCAAAGCGGCTTCCCAGCCGACTCGCGGACGGCGCTGACAGCGAGATGGACAGTGTGCGGGCCATCGTCACGAGCGACGTCACCGCGATGGACAACCCGAAGACCCCCTCCAGAAGAAGCGGCGTCACGAGGAAGTTGCCCAGATGCGCCGCGCCGATCATGAATGAGGCGACTCCGGATGCACGGATGTCGCGTTCGGCGAGCAGCTGCAGGGGAATCACCGGCACGGCGGCCCGCCGCTCTGTGCGCACCAGGATCCACGCCAGCACCGGGACCGCCGCAAGCAGCCCGATGACCACCGGGCGTGCGCCCCAGACGGCCGCCCGGTTGACGCCGAAGGTGAGCGCGAACGCGGTCATGGCAAGCACGAAGGAGCCGGCCCGGTCCAACGACAGGTGGGCGTTTCCCCGGTCGGCCGGCAAGACTCTGATTGCTGACACGAACGCGAGCAGGGCCAGACAGGCCTGGATCGCGAACAACGGACGCCAGCCGATCGATGAGATGACCAGGCCGCCGATGGCCAGCCCGCTGACCGAGGCACCCGCCAGCACACCGGACGCCCACGCCGAGGGACGGATCCGTTCGGCGGGCGGGAAGGCTTCGAAGAGGATCGCGAACGATGAGGGGATCGTCGCCGCGCCGGTGAGCTGCGCCGCCGTCCGAAAGGCGATCAACGAGAGGGCGTTCCAGGCCAGAGCCGACAGGACCGAGAAGACAATGGCCAGGGCTATACCGACGAGAAAGATTCGGCGGTGACCGCGGATGTCGCCTACCCGCCCGAGGATCGGCATCGCGACCGCCTGCGCCAGCATTCCACCCGTCACCGCCCAGGCGACCACACCGGCGGTGCTGTGAAGGTCGGTGGCGACCGTGCGGATCGACACGGTGAGGACGGTGGCCGTGAAGGTGGTCGAGAACATCCCGACCAGGCACGTCAGGACCACCAGGCCGGGAGTGGCGTCCGGGGACCCCTGCGCGCGCAGCGAACTGACGGGAGTGATGATCTGGTGGGAGTCCGGGTGTGGTGAGCCGGCTGACGAGATGCCCGGCCGGCTGGCCTCGGACCCGGCGACCGGCGCGTCGGGATCAGCCGTCATGGCGGGTGTGGTGCCGCGACGGGGTCTCCTGGATCACAAGTCATCCCCCCGGGCTGGCCGGCGCCACCATCCTGATCATCGGTCCCAGGCATGGGCACGTGCAACCGATCTCACGGACACCGTGGCAAAGCCTCGCTACCCGCTTTCAGTGAGTTGGCCTGGTCTGTGTCGGGTGTGTCGGGTGTGTCGGGTGTGTCGAGCTGGAACCAGACGGTTTTGCCGGTGCGGGTGGGGCGGGCGCCCCAGTGGGTGGCGAGTTCGGCGACGAGTTGGAGGCCGCGGCCGCCTTCGTCATCGGGAGTGGGGTTCAGGAGACGGGGGACGCGGCTGTCGCTGTCGGCGATCTCGACGTAGAGGGCGTGCTGGCCGCGGCGCAGGGTGAGGTGGCTGGGGGTCTGCGCGTAGCGGATGGCATTGGTGACGAGTTCGCTGACGAGGAGTTCCACCAGGTCGATGTGTTCGGCTAGGTGCCACTGGTAGAGGGCGGCGACCGCGGCGTCGCGGGCGGTCTTGGCTGCCCGGGGGTCTGGGGGGAGTCGGCGGGTGCTGACGGTCGCGGGGGTGGTGGCGTGGACGAGCAGGAGGGCGGCGTCGTCGTCGTAGCCGCCGGTCCGGTCGATGAGAGTGAAGAGGCGGTCGGCGGTGGTGTGCAGGCCGGCGGGATCAGCGAGTGCGGCCTGTAGTCGGCGGGTGCCTTGTGCGATGTCGGTGGTGGGGGATTCGACGAGCCCGTCGGTGTAAAGAGAGAGGGTGGCGCCCGGCGGGAACGGGTAGCGGGTTTCGGTGAGCCGCTGACTGGCGACGCCGAGGATGATCCCGCTGTCGTCGTCGAGGAGGTGGACGTCTGCGTGCGGGTCGACGAGGGCGGGGGGCAGGTGGCCGGCGTTGGCGACGGTGATGGTGGCGGTCGCGGGCTCGAAGATGGCGTAGATGCAGCTGACCAGCGCGCCGTCGGGGCCGGCGTCGATGGATCGGACGAGGTCGTCGAGGTGGGTCAGTACGTCCGCGGCGGGCAGGTCGAGGGCGGCGAAGGCGCGGACCGCGGCACGGACCTGTCCCATCACGGCGGCGGCGGTCAGGCCCCGGCCCATGACGTCGCCGATGACGAGGGCGACCCGGCCGGCCGACAGGCCGATGACGTCGAACCAGTCGCCGCCGACCTCGGTGGCGGCGGTGCCCGGCTCGTAGCGCCAGGCGAGTTCCAGGCCCTCGACCGCGGGCAGGTTTCCGGGCAACAGCCCGCGTTGCAGGGTGAGTGCGGCCGTGTGTTGGTGGGCGTAGGCGCGGGCGTTGGCGATCGCGCTGGAGATCCGGCTGCCGAGCTCCGCCGCGAGTTGTACGTCGTGTTCGGTGTAGGACCGGCCGGAGGATCCGACCCCGAAGATGACCACCCCGTGAAAATTGCCACCGGCCAGCAACGGCACATGGATGACGGACCGCAGGCCTATCTGCCTGAAGTACTCACCCGCACCGGGGATGTCGAGGTTACGCACGAGCTGCTCGCCCATTTGGTGCAGCTGTGGTTCACCTACGGCGAGTACCTGGTAGTGGGGGGTCTGGCTGGCGAACTCGATCCGCTCACCGATCTGCAGACCGGGTGGTGGTTCAGGGAAGCCAGCCACGCGTGCGTTCACCAGGCGGCGCAGCGGCAGCCGGTTCGGTCTGGCGGCGGTGTCGAGAGGTTCGTCGGTCAGCAGGAGGATGGATTCGTCGGCGAATTCCGGGACGACGAGTTCGATCAACCCTTCCAGGATTGCTGAGAGGTCCAGAGACGCCCCGACCAGCCCGCTGGCCCGGCTCAGCAGGCGCAACCGCCGCTCCACCGCCTCCCGACCTGCCTCCGCGTGGCGCTGCTCGGTGACGTCGACGACCGCCACACCTACCGCCTTGGTGATCCCGTCGCGATCGCGGATCGGGTAGTGGGAGACGCGCCAGGCCCGCTGGTCCGGCCCGGTAGCCGGGGTGGTGCCGGCGAGGTCGACGTCGAGGATCGGCTCGCCCGTGGCCAGCACCCGACGGATCACCAGCCACGCCTCGGGCTCTACCCCGGGGAGCAGTTCGGCGATGCTCTTGGTCCCGACGTCGCCCGGGGACAGGCCGTTGATGGCGAGAATCGCCTGGTTCATCCAGCAGACTCGTAGGTCGCGGTCGACGACCAGCAGGCCGATCGGGGCCAGGTCGGACATCCGTGCGGCAAGCGTCAGCCTGTCCCATGCGTCCGGGCTGGCGGGGCTGGGGAGTCGGTGCCGCTCCACGTCACGGGTCGCCACCGGA
>NZ_CAUVXO010000172.1:0-2216 GCF_963555865.1 Protofrankia sp. Cr1 | reverse complement strand
CGGCCGTTAGATGATCGTGAGCGGACGAGCCGCCATGACCGCGGTTGGGCACGGAGCGGTCAGATTTCTACGGTGAAGGTGAACACGCTGTAGTTGCCCTGGCCGAACGAGCCGTCGCAACTGTCGATTGTCCGTTTCCACGCCCGCAGTTCGAGCAGGTAGCAGCAGGACTGGGGGAATGCGTCCCGCAGGTTGGCGATGGTGAGGCGCATCCGGCCACCGTTCCACACCGGGGCAACGGCCGCGGGGATGTTCTGCGCGGTCGCCCCCGCCCGCGCGTCCCCATACGTCGGGCCGACCTGCGCGGCCGCTACCCGGGTAAGAGTCGCGGACGGCGCGGCAAGCAGGTCGACGACACCGTTGTTGCCGTAGAGCGCGTGCAGCGTGTAATAGGCCAGATGACCGTCCGGGTCGTTGGCGAGGAACTCGATGTCAACGGTAGTGCCGTCATGCGCTCGGATGATCGAGCATGGTGTAGCCGGTTCCCCGCCGAGCCGGACGTCGATGATCTGAGTGTCGGGCTCGGTGGTACACAGGTGCACCGTGGCCGGGCCGCATGGGTGGCTCGCAGTGGTGGGGTGTCCGGCACCCGGGCCGACCATCCTGTTGTCGAGCGTCAGTACGACGCGGTTCTCCTCATCGCTTCCGCACAGCGGTGGTATCCGCGGATTCTCCAGGCCGCCGCCGACGAAATCCCAGGCCCGGACCCGCAGCCGGTAGGTGCCGTCGCCGAACAACGCCGTCGGTCCGGTCGGTGCCGACGGGACCGCCGTCACCCAGTTCATAAGCAGGTCGGTCGTTCCGACCCAGACCCGGGTCACCCCCCAGCTTCCCGGTGAATGGGTGGCTTCGTAGTGCGCCCGGCTTTCCACCACCAGCCGGCCGCTGATGGTGGTGAACGCGAACGACACGGGGTTCCACGATTGTGTCGGTAGATCGTAGTAAGTGAGCGTGAAACCGCCGGCCGCGCCAGCCGGCATGACGTGCCAGCTGAGGCCGGCGTTGTCGGACCACTCGAACTCGTAGTAGTCCATCCAGTCACCGCACACCCCGTGGAGTGCCACCGTGCCCGCGTACGGACGGTCACCGGCCGTGGCGACCACCCCCGGTGACCGGTAGCCGGCCGGCATCGGCGACGCGCCGACGTTGCCGCCGATGGTGGCCACCAGGTCCCCACAGGCATGCGAGATGACCAGGCACTCGGCGTCGCCGCATCCGCAGGGCGGCCGGTGGGCGCAGCAGGCGCTGTCGTTCGCGACAAGGGTGACGTTGAGGGTGGTCGGCACGTCCGGGCGGGCGGACAGGCAGGACTCGTCCAGGACCACCCGCTCCTGGCCGTCGCAGCTCTGGGTCGCGCGGAAGATCAGGTCGGGTGAGCAGTCCCACCAGGGATGCCAGGGCAACCACGGCCAGACGCGCAGCCGCTCCAGTTCAGCCACCGCCGGCAGCCGTTCCAGGAGCCGGGCGCGCAGGCTGTCGAGCCGAGCCGGGTCGACGGCCTCGGTGGGCATGGCGGTTGCGACCCCGTCCCGTGCCAGGACCGTGTCGAATATGTCCAGGGTGGGCCGCGGCTGGGGCGGTGGCAGCACGATGTCCGTGCCCGCGCCCAGCGCCGCCGTGATCTTCTCGGCCAGGCCTGGCTCAACGCGCCACAGCCGGCGCGCCCACCACCACCACGGCCACCAGCCGCAACACCAGGTGAACGTGATCTCGAAGGCGCCGTGGACGTCGGTCGTGGCACAGCCCACCTGCTGGTCGGTGCACCACCACCACCACCAGTCGACGTCATAGGCGCAGACCGTGGCGCCGGGCACCGGGCTGCCGTCCGGGCACAGCAACCGCCCACGGACCGTGAAGCGGCGACACCAGCGCAACCACTGATACCAGTAGAAGGACGGAATGCGGATCGGCTCCAGCCGCACGACCTGACCCTTGGCCTCCGGCAGGAGCCGGGACGACAGGCTCACGGTCATGGTCTGAAGCCCGGGAAGGTCCTCGTCGGCGACACCACTCGGGCCGAGGTGGATGCGTGCGCCCGCGGGGCTCTCGGGTAGTCGAAGGATGGCCTGCCCGTGGCCGTCGGAATTCAGGTCTGCGACCACCGACACCGAGGTCCGGCCGCAATCGGTGACCAGGACCTTTACCTGCTGCTCGGGCGAAAACCCCTCGATTCCGCTTGCGTCCAATGGAACGACCAGGACGAATTCGTGCTCAGC
>NZ_CAUVXO010000171.1:0-9956 GCF_963555865.1 Protofrankia sp. Cr1 | reverse complement strand
GGCCTGTTCTTCCCTCCCGAAGGGCTGAGAGGCGCCCAGGCCGCGGCCTGCTTTCGGGCCGCGAAAAAGATCTGTGCACCGTGCGGCGTCCGCCAGGAGTGCCTGGATCATGCGCTGGCTACTTCGGAGCTGTACGGGGTGTGGGGTGGGCTGACCCCCCGGGAGCGGACTCAGCTCGTGCGCGACGGCCGCCGGTGAATATTTATCTGATCGCGCTGATCAGTATCGACTATGCCGTGCTCGGGCTGGCGGTGCTCGCGGTGTGGATCTGCGTGCTGGCGGGGGCGTGGGTGGTAATACGCCTCGCCACGGCCTTCGCCGATGTGTGCTACCGGCTGTTGCAGACGCCGACGCCGCAGCCTCCTCCCGCCGTGACGGTCTGCGCGCGGTGTGCGGCGTGGCAATACCCACCCGAGATCGACCCAACCTGCGAGATCGACCCGAACTCTCTGGCGCAGATTCCGTGGCGGGTGGCATGACGGCCCCGCGGCCGCGGCCCGGCTGGCTGACGGGCTCGACTCCGGAGGCGCCCGGGCGGGCGAGCACGGACATTCCGCCGATGATCCGGGAGGCCGTCTACATCCGGGCGGCTGGCCGCTGCGAATCCTGCGGCCACTTGGTCTCCGTTGAGACCGGACGGCATGTCCATCACCGCCGTCCCCGTGGGATGGGCGGCAGCCGCGATACGGCCACGAACAGACTTTCGAACCTGCTCTGCCTCTGTCCGTCGTGCCACCAGCTGGTGGAGCGTCACCGCACTGATGCCCTGAACGCCGGCTTCCTGGTCCGCAAGGCCGCGGACCCGGCGCGGGTAGCCGTCGAGCTATGGGAGGGCCGCAGGGTCCTGCTGGCCGACGACGGCACCTACATCGACTACGAGGAGTAGCGGCATGGCGTTTCTTCTCGTTCCCGTGGACACACAGCTGCTCTGGGGCGGCGGGATGACCGGCGCAGCCCTGGGCCACCTCGTCCGCTCCGCCGGCCTCATTGCGACGGAGCGCGCCGAGCCCCACGACGGCTGGGTCCGCGCCGAGGTCATCGGCCCAAACCTGGCGGAGGAGCGGGCGCTGGCCCGCGCCGGTGCATGGATTCCCGAGCCCCGGCCCGATGGCCGCGGCTGGCGAATCCCCCACTGGGACATCGCCTGGGCCGCGACGCTCGCCACCCGCGCCCAGCTCATTAATGCGCAGGAAGGGGCGCCATGACGTTCGGGAAGACCTGCGACACCCTCTGGTCGCATCCGAAAGTCCGCGCTGCGAGTCGTGAGGGCCGCAGCCTCTGGCTGTTGGCTCAGAGTTACTCGATGCAACACCTAACCGACGGGTTCATCTCCACGAATGCGCTCGTGCTCCTGGACGCTACGGAGGAACACGCGGACTCGCTCGTCCGCTCCGGCCTGTGGGAGCTCGTTGTCGACGACGCCGGCCAGCTCGAAGGCTGGCAATTCCACGACTGGATCGACTACAACCCGTTGAAAGTCGAGGTCCTCGCGGACCGCCGGCTGCACCGCGCGGCCCGGGCGATGCCGAACCTGCGCGGCGAGGTCCGTGCCCGGGACGGGTCGACGTGCCGCTACTGCGGGAAGCACGTGATCTGGACGGACCGCAGATCCGCGAATGGCGGCACCTATGACGTGGCGAACCCTGCCGATGACGTGACCGCGGAAAGCCTGGTCGTGGCGTGCCGGGCATGCGCGAAACGGAAGGCCGGCCGCTCCGAGGAAGACTCGGGGATGCGCCTGCGGCGCCTGCCCGTGCGCCGTGACCAGCATCTTTCCCCGGTTCCGAGTCCATTCCCAGATCGTTCCGAGTCCGTTCCCAGATCTGATCCAAGTCCTTCCAAGGTCGTTCCTAGTTCTGTTCCCAAGTCGTACCTAGGTACGCACCAGCCCCCATACCCAGTCCCACCACCCCTTCGGGGTGGTGGTGGGACTGGGGTGGATGAACCAGCCAGCGACCACGCCCAGGAGCACAACCCATGCCCCACCCGGCCGACCGGCCCAGAACCCAGCCCCGACCGAACCGGTTCGACCACCCCACCTGCGGCATCACGGCCTGCACCTGCCCGCACCGCGGCCTGTGCGACCGCGGATGGAACACCGTCATCGGCGGTATCAGCGAGGGCGGAGCCGACCTCGGCTCGGAGACCGTCCGCCGGTGCCGCCGCTGCAAAACGGCGGCCGCCGACGCCGCCACCCTCCGAACCGCCCACGACGAGCCCCATCACGCTCGTTGAACGACCCGTAGAACGCCTCCCTGCCGGTGTCACCGGCCCAGAGGCGGCCCGCGCGGTGCTAGCCAGAGCCGCGGCAGAGGGACGAATGCGCCTCGTCCCGCACCCCAAGCTCGGTCGGCCGCCTGTCGAACCGGCATGGCGACAACAGCCGCTTCCGCTATGGCTCGAGGCTGCCTCGAACACGCCCGCCAGCGCCCACGCCGACGTACGGCCGGCCTTTCACGGCACCGACGCCCGGAAAGTCGGGTGATAAACGTCGGACTCGTGGTGCATTCTTCGCTACTGGAGGTGGCGAAGGATGGCGTACTACGTGTCCTCGGAGGATCGACTCGACGCCGAGGAAGCCGAAGCGACGCGCGACATGGAGCCGACGCATTCCCCGACCTGCCACGGCTGGCTCGGCACCGACCACCAAGGCCGGCCACGCCCCTGCCTCATCTGCCGTCCCTGGCTGCGCCAGCGCAGTCGGCGCAGCTACGACCCCTACGAGAAAGCGCCGCCGTGACATCCGATCCGGGTAACACCCGAGCAATCTCGATACTCGCCGATCTCCTCGACCCGGACTTCTCCGGACCGATACCCATGGGCGGGATAGACCTGGGCGCCTTCATCAGCGCCATCACGATGATGCTGACCAGCACACTTCACTCGATCGCGATCGCCCAAGGCGAAGAACCCGGGGACTACCTCCGCATGATCACCATGATGATCCGTAGCGAGGCTCTCTCCACGCCACCAACACCGCAAGCGGTCGCTGCCCCCACGTCCGATGATGAGTCGGACACGGGATCAATCGCCCTGCTCCACACGTCACGCGGGTCGTTCGCCAACCTCGGCGACATCGCCGAATTCGGCTTCACGATGGCCGACGGCCTGGAGCAACGGCCCGCAGACGAACACCTGGCCGGCTTTCGGCAATTCCTGTCCAGCATGGCCCGCATGGCCATGCGCAGCACCGAGGAATGCGAAGGCGACCATGACCACTGACCAGAATTTCGACGAATGGGCGATCATCGAACTGTTCGGGCACGTACGCCGCGCCGGCCGGGTGCGCGAGTGGGAAGTCGCCGGCCACGGGTTCCTGCGCCTCGACATCCCGGACGGAGGCCAATGGGTGACGCAGTTCGTCAACCCAAAATCGATCTACGCCCTCACCCCGACCACAGAGAAACTCGCCCGCGCGGCTGCCACCCGCTGGCAGCCCGAACCCGTCCATCCCTGGGAGCTCCCAGCGGTGACCGACAGCGATGACAACGAACAAGACCTAATCGAGGTCGACGACGAGGACGACGAGGAGATCCCGTTCTGATGAGCACCCACAACAACCCCAGGTCCCAATGAAGCAGCCGATGGACCTTGAGGAGGTCCTGGCATGCGCTGATCTTGTCGGCCGTAGCGGTGCCGCCGGCTTTGAGGTCGGCTACCTCGACGACGACCCGACGAACCCACGCTGGTACGCCCACGCCCAGTACCGCGGCGCCCGGGTCATCGTCGAGGACCACCCCACCCCAAGTGCCGCCGCCGACGCACTCGCCCAGCGCATCCTCGCCGGAGCCAAGTGCCGCTGCGGCCGGCTCGTCGCCACCAGCCCATACGGTGCCGTGGCCTACAACGGCACGCTCCTGACCGGCGAACGGTGGACGCATGAGCAGGCCCGGCAGACCGGCCAGTGCCTGTGGCGCCGGGCCGGGCCCCGCTGGGACCCGTCGTGCACCGCTCCGCCCATCACGATCACAGGAGCTCGACAATGACCGGCTACGAGCCAACCGGCGGTGACGGCCGATACGCACGCCTATACCTGCGCGATCTTGAACCTCGGCTCGAGGACGCTGTGCCCTCGATGGAAAGCACCACCGCCGGCATGGCCGTCGCACTCGACAAAACGCTGACTGCTGGAAACCCCCGTGACGCCGCCCGGTGGATCCGGCTCATCCGCGCCCGGACACGGCTCCCCACGCCGTGGACACCGGGTGATCCCCACGACTCCGCCCACAGCGACGCTGGACGGCAGAACGACGCGCACACCACCGCAGGCATGCCCGAGCTCCTCGCCCGCGTCGCCGACCTCGAGGCCACTGTCGCCCGCGTCCGCACGGTCGCCGATAAGCTGGACGAAGAGGCCCTCGAGTGCGACGACAGCAATTGGCTGGTCGCCAGTGGCGAGGCGGCTGGACTGCGTATGGGCTCAGACCGCATCCGTAAGGCGTTGAACGTGGGCGTGGCAGCCCAGAATCCGAGAACCTCATCAGCGTCATCACCGACGCCATGAACGAGGGGACCGCCTGCGAGGCCAACAGGCCCGAGAACGCCCACTACGTTCTGTGTGCACTAGACAACGCCGGATATCAGGCCGACACGGCCGAGGCGATGAGCGATGCGGACCGAGCCGCACTCATCGCCGTCATCGACGCCGCCCGCCGACGCTGGCATGCCGACCACGCTGATACTCCGCCCGTGATGCGCACCATCGCCGACGCGGTCCTAAAGCGCGCGGCCGGACAGTCCATGCCGCCCGTCGCCGAACAGGCCGGTGTGCAGATCCGCGCCGTCTCCTGCCTCCTACAACAGGCCGCCGACCGGCTCACCGTCGCAGAGCTCGCCGCGCTCGCAGGCTGGGCCGGACTAGAGATCATCGCCGGGCCAAGGGGTGAGGCAAGCCTCGCCGGTCTCGGTCACGATCGCCGTTGATCAGAAGGGATCCCCTCCAGTAATGCAACTGATCGTGGAGCTGACGGGGCATACCCCGCTACTCATGCATAACATTCGGCTCGCAGACCCGGATGATCCGATCACAGTGGAAATCGCCGGGATCACATCGAAGAAGAAGAAAACCCCGGAGGACCGTGCGGATATCGCTCGCCTTGAATGGCATGGCTGCCTCTACGCAGACGACGATGGCCCATACATCCCGACCGCGAACGTCCGCCGCTCCTTCGCGAAGGCGGGAGCGATTCGCCGGCTCACTACCGCCGTCAACCGAGGTGTCATCATGCGGACAATGCAAACCGAACTCGGCTATCCCGGCCCCAGGGGCATCCCCGACTTGTGGGCCCGTGAGGAGTACCGCCACCGCGCCATGGTCGGAATACAGGGCAAGCGCACACCCCGCACCCGCCCGATCTTCACCGAATGGTCGCTGGCCGTCGAAATCGAGCTCCTCACCGACGCACTCGGTCTCGATGACTTCACTGACATCGTCTCGACCGCCGGCCGCTGCGAAGGACTCGGCGACAATCGCGTCAACGGCTACGGCCGCTTCGCCACCACGGTCATCGAGATGGCACAATGAGCGCCGCGGGGCGTGGCACGGCATGGCGTGGCTTGGCGTGGCCTGGCAAGGCTTGCTGGCGGCGGGGTCGGTGAACTGACCTGATGAGACGGTTCACTCCCCGCAGCCCCGATGGACGCTCCGAAGCGCAGGTTGTCGTCGACCTGGTCCTGGACGATCTCTCCCCGGGTGAGGTGCTCACCTACGACACGCTGCTGACCCAGTTGGACCGGGACGACATCCGCCCGGTCTACAAGGCCGTGGCGGAGGCGAATAAGCGGCTACGCCGGGACCACCAGCGCAGCCTGGTCGTGGTTCCCGGAAAGGGGTACCGGCTCCTTCACGCGCATGAGCACCCGGCTCAGGCGGATGAGCGACGTACGGTCGCGCGTCGACGGGTCGCCGAAGGAGTCATGATCCTTCGCGCTACCAGGCTCGGGGAACTGTCCGAGGCAGCCCGGCAGGCCGTCGTCGGACAGGTTGTGATCTACGAAGGGTTGCAGGCGCAGCTCGACCACCAAGACCAACGCCTCCGCCGCCAGGAAGACGTGCTGGCCTCGGTCGCGCGCCGGGTGGAAGCCCTCGAAACCGGTCGCACGGCGGGAACAAGCTCGTGAAGACAGTTACCGCGGCTGCGACGTCGCCCGGTGAGGCTGCAGCCCTGTTCTGGGCTGATCTGATGTTTGGCCGGCCACGGATGACGGCCAGTTCCGCGAGGCCAAGGTACTCACCGACGCTGTCTGACCCTGGCCTCGCAAGAGTGTCACTCTGACCTTTTCTGGGCGCATGATGGCGGTGTGGGTGGTGTCGATGGCTATCTGGTCGCCGCGGCGACTGAGATCGCCGACTGGTGGGATGAGCTGTATGCGGATCGGATGCCGGGGACGGCCCGCCGGTGGGCGGAGCGGGGTGGCGATCCGGCTCCGGGCTATCGGCGCATAGCCGCGCTCCCGCCGGCCCATGACTGCGGGGAGCCGTGGATGTGGGCACAGGATTCGACACCGGAGCGGCCGCGGCCGTTCTGCCCGCGCTGCGATCTGGCGGCCGGGCCCGGGGCATCACGAGCGCCGCTACGGCTGGATGCGGTGGACGCGGCCAGCCGGATATCCGTCACGGTACGGACGTTGGAGGCGACGACCCGGGAGGTCCTCGGGGACGGACCCGCCTCACAGGTGCTGACCCGACGGGACCTCCTCGGCAAGGTTCGGCCGACGGCGGTGCTGCGCGCTCTCATCGTCCCGTCCGAGCCGGACGGTCGGGTGGTGGACTCGGCCCGCTACCTCGCCCGGCAGGCCGACCGGATCGCAGCAATAGATGACCTCGCTGACGTCGCGGTCGACGAACTGCGTTACGCCCGGGCGGTTCTCCGCGCGGCGGTGGGCACGACCGACCAGGTCCGCCCGCTGGCGGCGCCCTGCCCGATCTGCGACACGTTCTCACTGCGAGCGTTCCTTACCTCCCAGGAGGTCATCGCCTGCACGAACGCCGCCTGCCGCTGCGACCGGTCAGACTGCGGCTGCCACGACGGCACCCAGCACCGCTGGCGCTACCACCCGGATCCTCGCTACGACCAGTGGCAGTGGCTCGCTCTCATCCTCGAGCAAGACCTCAACGTGCTCCTCGAGGATGAGGATGAGGACCAGGCGGCCATCGATGTCGCCTGATCTGCTCCTGACCACCTCGCAGGCCGTCCTGATGCTGCGCGCCTCCGGTGTCGAGATCGATCGGCATCACATCAAGGAGTGGTCGCGGCCGCGGCCCCGGCCGCGAATCCGGCCGGCTGGCTGGCGTGGCCGTGAGCGGCTGTGGCGCTGGTCGGAGCTCCTGGCGGTTGAAAGGGAGACGCGGGCACGGCGCACGCGCTTCGTGACCAGCCGCGATGTACCCTCCAAATGCGTGCGGTAGCCATCCCAGAAACAGGCCGACCGCCCTTTCGATCTGCCCTGCCAGGACTGCCGGGATCGGCTCCGGCACTCTCAGCCCCGCCATCGCGCGGGGCTGAGTCGTCTCATCACACGACCGCATCGCGGATCTCAGACGTTCCGTTCAGCCCGGGATCCGGGCTCCCACCCTTGGAGGCCTCCCGTGGCGTTTCCTGGCAACCTGACCACGATCAACGTGCAAGGCTCGTGGATCAAACCGGATGGCACCGTCGCCGCAGGCTCAGTCTGGTTCGAACCATCGGTCCCGTTGGTCGACGCTGGCGGGGATGTCATCGTCGCCCCGGTCAAGGTCGCCGCAACCCTGGACGTGAACGGCGCCATCAGTGTCACGCTCCCCGCGACGGATGACACTGACGTGTCCCCGACGGGCTGGACATACACCGTCACCGAGCGGATCACCGGAGCGCCCCAGCGGTCCTACTCCATCGGCGTGCCCGTTTCCTCCCCCGGCGGCATCCTCCGCCTAGACGATGTCGCATCCGTGGCGAGCTCCACCGGAACGGCGACCCTGTACCGGCTGCTGACCGAGCTGGTGAACGTGGTGGCCACCTCGGGCGCCGCGCAGACCATCCCGGAACCCGCCGTTCAGGGTGTCAGCGACATCACCCTCAGCGCCAACTGCACCCTGACGTTCCCCACGCTCGTAGCCGGCAAGCGCCTACGGGTGACGCTCCGGCAGGACGGCACCGGCTCCCGGACCGTCACCTGGCCATCCACGGTCCGCTGGCCATCCGGCACCGCACCCACGCTGACCACGACCGCGGCGAAGGGCGACCGGCTCGAGTTCGAGGCCGTCGGCAGTGTCTGGGTCGGCCAGGTGCTCGGCCAGAACTACACCATGACCTGATGACCACAGCAGCCTCACCGCCAGTCTTCGACCATCTGATCATGCTGGACGGCGGGCGGACCGAGGAGAGCAGGACCGGGACCTGTGCGTTCTTTCCCGGCAGTCCCGACAACCTGATCACAGACCAGGAGGGCAATGTTTCCGGTCTGTGCGGCCGGCCGATCGTCGCCCGGGCGGTCAGTCGTCCCGGCTCGTCCGGGGTGTGTGCCGAGCACGCCGACCATGTGCAGGACTGTCGGGTCTGCGCGCCGTACCTCGAGGCGCTGGAGAGGTTCACGGTATGACCGGACTGCGACAGCTGGCCCCGCTCCTCGCCTGCTCCCTCATCGCGGCGGTCGCCTACAACGTCGGGGTGCGCCGCGGACGCCGGGCCGTCGACGTCGACGTCGACGAGATGGCCCTGGTAGAGGCGACGCGGGAGCCATCGCCCCGACTGAAAGCGGTCTGAGGGCGATCCCGTGCCGGTCTCACTCCCGAACCTGCCGGCACCATCCGGGGAACCCGAGCCGCCGTCTCAGCTCCTGCGCCCATGCCTGGACGGCTGCGGCCGACTGACCGACCACCGGCGCTGCCCGGACTGCGCCGGTGCATGGAACGCGGCCCGGGACGCCGCACGCGGCACCTCCTCCCAGCGCGGCTACGGCACTGAGTGGCGGACGATCCGAGCCCGGATCCTCATCCGTGACGGTCACCGCTGCCACTGGTGCGGCCGATGGGCGGGCACCGTCGACCACGTCAAGGCCAAAGCCGACGGCGGCACCGACGACGACACCAACCTCGTCGCCGCATGCGGGCCCTGTAACTCCTCCCGCGGCGGCACCACGGCCCAACTGAGGCGCGAGAGTTGACCAGATACCGGACGCCAGTCGCTGAGGCGCTGCTCGCCGATCCCGACGTTGTCACAGTTCTCAGTCGTGATGTTCTTCCGGTTCGCGAGCCCGAGATGTCAACAGACTCACCACAGAATGGCCATCGCCCTAGGTAACCAGAGTTGGTCACCAACGGTCATCGAAACCGCAGTCCTGAGATGCTTCCAAGCACACTCTGTGAGCGAAATCGGCTACCAGGTCGGAAGCCGATCGCGAAGTCAGCAGGAGGAAGACCCCCGATCCACCTCTCTCGCAGGATGTACGGGTTCCGGACCGGCAACCTCCACCCGACCACTACACACCGTTACTTATTACTGAGAGTGATTGATCTCCGAGAGTGATCGGGCCCACCGCTACGACTCTCCGTAGATGACGGGGGTAGCGATGCCAGGCCCAGCACCGAAAAATCCCGGCTCGCGGCGCCGTCGGAATATCGGTCCTCCCCTGCGTTACCTCCCCGCCGGCGGACGCACGGGCGATGCACCCGCATGGCCTCTCCCACCACCGGTGGATGTCCGTAATCGCATCCAGAAGATCCGCGCGGAACGCGAGCTGTACCTGTGGGACGAGGCGTGGCGGACACCGCAGGCCGCGGCATGGGAGCAGGATGGCGTCGAGCACGACGTCGCCATGTACATCCGCTGGACGGTGCTCGCCGAGAAGGGCGATGTTCGCGCCGCGGCTGAAGCTCGGCAGCTCTCCGACCGTCTCGGCCGCTCCCCGATGGCCATGAAGCGGCTTGGCTGGGCGATCGCCGGTGACGAGCTCGCCGACCGTCGGGCCGACCGTCGTGG
>NZ_CAUVXO010000170.1:10081-11600 GCF_963555865.1 Protofrankia sp. Cr1 | reverse complement strand
AGACCCGGCTGAGGTCGCCCACAACAATGCCCATGATGCCTGCCACCACGAGTGGGACATTCGCCGAACCCTCGACCAAGTGGGTCCTGCTGACCAGCGGTGGCGATCAGGCGCTGCGATCAGGCGCTGCGATCAGGCGCTGCGATCAGGCGCTGCGGGAAGGTTTTCGTCGCCGTCCGCGACGATTTCACGGGCGTAGGCGTCGAATTCTTCCAGGCTGCGGAAGGCGGTCGTGCGGCCCGTCACGATGTCCTCGTCGGCCTTACGTTCGCCGGCCTGCCAGGCTGATGTCCAGAACCACGCCTGGTCGGGGGGAGGGTCGTCACATGGGGTGGTGCCCATCGTGAACTCGATCATCGCACCGGCATCCCTCGCCATGGCTCGTCAGGCGCCGCGCTGTTGGCTGCCACCAACGGTCTGGAGAGCGTCAAACCGGCTCAGGCTACAGCGGAGGACCAGCTTCGGGGTCATCCAGCGGGCCCCGGACGGGTGGGATCCTCCGGCAGCGACGCCCACATCCGGATCAACTCAGCCGGAGATGCCATTGGCCGGATCGTCACCACGTAGTGCTCGGCTTCGTCGTCCGCCGGGTCCGTTCTGGCCACCGTCACGAGTTCTCCACCATCCCGTTCTGTCCCGATCCCGTCGGTTGTTGGGCGCCGGCCCGGCTCTGCGCAGACCGTTCGACACGAGGCGGGGCCGGCTGACAACAAGCCTGACGGTCAACAGGGCAGCCGCGGAACGCCGAGGTGGCATGGAGTCACGGCATGGGTGCCGAAGCCCGATGAGGGCAGCCGACCGGTTGCCGAACGGTCACCGGCCGCTGCGGAAGCCCTGCCGCACAAGCGGATATACCGGGGCGGCATGGCCGCGCTACGCTCAGCGTGCCGGCATGTGCACGCGGCTGCGGTCAGCCATGCGGCTACCCCTGAGACGGCGGAGGACCGGTGCGAGAACCCGCTCCCCCCTACACGGTCTCGCCCGCCTTGCTGGTCCGGGACGACATGCGCGCCGCCCTCTACGCTCACGATTTTGCCGCCGCCTTCCTGCTGATGCGTAAGTGGGACCACGCCAGCCAGGACCGGATCGCCTCGCCGATCGACGGCTTCAGCCAGCCGCGGATCAGCCGGATCGTCCGCGGCGAGGAACGGATCCTATCCCTGGAGGTCATCGAGCGGATCGCCGACGGCCTTCGCATTCCCGGCGCGTTCCTACGGCTCGCCCCGCGCCCCTGGGAAGCCGACACACCAGCGGGCGCCGCGCACCCGCAGACCATCGACCCGGCGGAACCGGAGACCTCACCCGGCCGGGACGTCGGCACCGGCGGTCTGGTGGTTGAGGAGGACTTCGCCGAACTGCGTTACGACGGCGGGGTCTACTACCCGCAGCAGCGCCGCCGGATCACTAACGTCGGGTCGGAACCGGTCACCCGCTACCTCATGCGGATCTCCGTCGACCGGTATCCGGGCGACCCGGAACGGTCCGCGCGGCTGTACCGGGCGAACCCGCTGCGTTGGGA
>NZ_CAUVXO010000170.1:8599-9707 GCF_963555865.1 Protofrankia sp. Cr1 | reverse complement strand
TTTCCTGCGTCTGGCGGCCCGATGCGACGGGGAGGAGATGTCCTGGACGGTGAAGACCGACTGGGACGCTCTCAAGGAAGTCTGGCTGCTGTTCGAGAACGTCCGCCGTCGGTTTCCGCTCTACCCCGGGGACACCGCGACCATCGAGTACGCCTACCAGGTCCGTGAGGACAAGTGGGGGCAGTGGTTCCAACGTGCCGTGCGCACGCCTACCCGGCATCTGTCGGTCAGCCTCGACTTCCCCGCCGACCTTGATCCGGTGGTGTGGGGAATGGAGACGTCCACGACAGCCGACGCGTTTCCGTTCCGAACCGCGATCCGGCGGGAGGGTACCGGTGACCGGCGGATCTTCTCCTGGGAGACGCACCATCCGCCGCTACACAGCCGCTACCGGCTGGAGTGGAACTTCCGCACCGCAGCCCCCGTCCCGAACGAGTCCATGAACTCGAGCAGTCAGATGGCGTCGGTCGGGATCGTCCAGGACGACGCCGAGATCCTACGACACCCGGCCCGCTCATTCGATCTTCCTATGGAGGACGAGGATGCCCGCCGCGTCATCGCGGAACTGGTCTCGGCCATCGCCCGTGTCGCCGCCCTGCATACCTTCGGTAAGGGGATGGGGATCGCCGCACCCCAGATCGGGATCAACCGTGCCGCCGCGATCGTCCGAGCTCCGAACGGGGAGACAGTCACCCTGCTCAATCCCCGGATCGTCGAGGAGTCCCCGGACAGCGACGAACAGTACGAGGGATGCCTGAGTTTCTTCGACGTCCGGGGCCTGGTACCTCGCCCGCTGACGATCCACGTCGAACATACCGATATCGATGGGACTCGGCACATCACCGTCTTCGACCGGGGTCTCGCCCGGCTTGTCGCACATGAGATCGACCATCTGTGCGGCCATCTCTACACCGACCGGATGCGGCCGGGTGTCGGGCCGATCCCGGTGGAGCAGTACCGGGGTACGGGATCAGCCTGGACCTACAACCAGTAACAGGCACACGCTCCACGGCCAGGAAGCGTCGTTACGGTCATGCCGCGTCCGTCGCCGTGCACCTACTATGATCTTCCGCCGGCAATGCTCCCACACGCAAAGACCGACCGCCGG
>NZ_CAUVXO010000170.1:5481-8195 GCF_963555865.1 Protofrankia sp. Cr1 | reverse complement strand
AGGCCATCGCCAAAGCGGTCGGACGTTGAGGAAATGTCAAGCTTTGTAGGACGTACCGGTGTGGAGCACCCGCCGACGGCGGGCGCTCCACACCGAACGGGTCAGACCGGGCGGACGTGCTCGGCCTGCGGACCCTTCTGGCCCTGCGTCACCTCGAACTCGACGCGCTGGTTCTCTTCCAGGCTGCGGTAGCCTGCGCTGTCGATGGCGGAGTAGTGGACGAACACGTCGGGACCGCCGCCGTCCTGGGCGATAAACCCGAATCCCTTCTCGCCGTTGAACCACTTCACGGTGCCCTGAGCCATGTGTCGTCTCCTTCGTGGGGCTGGACCAAGCCCGCCCACTGCGAATACCAGGTTGCCGCGGTGGGACCGTCCCACTACCGGAAAAGACCGGAGAAACGAAAAACGCCCGCTGTCAGACTCCGGGGCGTTTGAGCGTTCGAGGAAGCTCCAACTGCAACACAGCCAACGTACCAGGCTTCACGAGGATGCGCGGGGTGAGGGTGCGCAACAGGCGAACTCCCCGACAGGCGGTGCGGATCATGAGCATGATCAATTAACTGGACGGCTCAGGATGTTCGAGGCGGGAGCAGTTTGGCTGATTGATCCGCCGTTGCGATCTGTTGTCCGTTTTCGTCGAATATCCTGGCGCTGACCTGGGCTACGCCGCCGATCACGGCCTCGACCTGGGCGTCCACCAGCATCCAGTCCGTCTGGGCCAAGCGCCCGACCCGCAGACTGTTGTCCAGGCTGAGGGTGTAGACGGGTCGGCCCACCGCATCGATGACAGCAGCCGGCGCCAGATCCGCGAGGATCGCGACCGACGCCGTCGAGGTCACCATGGGCTGATTCAGCCGGGCCCACAGGATGGCGCGGCCCGAACCCGGGCTGCCATCGAGCGTTGACCGTGGCGGGCGGGCCCAACGCTGCTCGATTTGGGCGAGCATGCCCCCCGCCTCGGCCACGCTGCGGCCGCTGCTGGTGTGGGTCCGCGGCGGGCAGTCCGGCGGGCCTGGCACGTCATCCGGTGGACCGGCGAACTGCACACCGCCGTCCACTGTCGGGCCGCCATCCGTCGGGCCGCCGAAGGTGCCCGTGGCCAGCAGGGCGAGCCGGTCGTTGATCATGCCGCGTACCGCGACCTGGGACAGGCTCCGCCCGTGCTGGCCTACCTCGAGCTGAAGATTGAGACACGCCCCGGCCTGGATGGGAGAGACGTACTGGACGGTCGCCCACACACAGCCCCGATCGAGGATGCTCTCGGTGACCGCGATCGCCGCGGCCAGCCCACAACCGCCCCACAACGTCCTGCCGGAGTTGAGCAGGTGCGGGCCGGCCACGAGGCTGCCGCCGCCGGCCTCGGCATCGACGCTCAGCCCGAGAAACCCGAGAAGCCCGCGCAGGTCATGCGTGGTGCCTCCGGCGGTCCGGTCGGCGCCGTCCATATCCATCCCGAACCCGGTGCTCATGTCCCCATGCTCGCAGGTTGCCCCCTACGGCCGCTCTGTGCGCGATGGGCGCCGGGCGACTATCGCGGCGAATGTCCGGCGACGATGCGCACCAGCGCGGGCAGTGTTCCCAGCATGCCCGGCCGGGTCGGCGGGACGCCGGGCGCATGCGGTGGTACCCGCACCCGCAGAGCCGCCGGCAGGCAGTGGAACTCCAGCGGAGGGTCCAGTTGCATGGCCTCGCCGTCAATGCCGATGTTCACCGGACCGGTGGAATCCACCCGCAGCGTCGGGGTCGTCCACCGGTGGAATCCCCGGAAGCGTTCCAGCGCTCCGGCTGACTCGAGCGCCATCAGGGCCGGCACGTCGTGGGCACGGTCGACGAGCACGGTGACGACCCCGAGTTCCCCGCCATCGAGCTTCGGCCGGGTGCCCAGCCCACCGAGACTGCGCAACTGGTAGGCGTTGTTCGACACGAGCAGGACGTCCGCCGTCGGTGTGAGTTCACCGTCCGGGCCGGTGAAGCGCAGATCCGGTGGGGTGGCCCGCGGGCCGAGCAGATCCGGAAGCATCTCGGTCGCCGTGCCGATCTTGGAGTTGCGGTAGTCGTCGGACTGCACGATCTCGGCATAAATGCCCAGCGAGGCGTTGTTGACGAACACCCGGCCATCGACCTCACCGAGATCGATTCGTCGTTCCACGGCGGTGATGAAGCCCTCCAGCGCCCCGGCGACGTCGCTGCGATCAAGGCCGAGGTCGGCGGCGAAGTGGTTTCGGGTGCCGGCCGGGATGCAGACGAATGCGACATCGTGCCTGCGGGCGACATCGGCGACAAGGGCCTGCGATCCGTCGCCGCCGGCCATTCCGATCACGTCTGCTCCGCCTGCGACGGCGTCTTCGGCGAGCGCGCGTAGGTCGTCGCCCGGTGTGAGCGTGATGGTCGCGATGCCGCGCTGCCGCGCCTCGTCGACCAGGTGGTGACGTTCGGCGGCACCCCCGCCCGAGCGTGGGTTCACGATGAGGACGCCATGGCGGGCAGGTCCCACAGCGACCCCGGACGGGCGGTGACGCCCGAACGCGGTCCGGGTCGCAGCTCCGGATGCGGCGATCAGAATGATGACGATGATCGCGGTGGTGATGCCGGCGACGTCAAGGGCCAGGACCAGCACGACGAGCGCGACAGCCGCGACAGCGGTCCCCAAGAGGCGGCGCAGGCCGCGGTTGACCAGCGCGCTCCCGACGGCGAGTCCGGTGATCACGAATG
>NZ_CAUVXO010000170.1:1501-4941 GCF_963555865.1 Protofrankia sp. Cr1 | reverse complement strand
TGTGACTGGTGTCCGCTGTCAGGACGCCGGCCGGGTGAACTGTTCCTTACCCCGTGGTGTGACCGTTACCACTGCGAAGGCGTGGCATGGCCGGTGACCCGGCTGCGGCCGGTCATGGGCCGCAGCCGGTGGATGGACGACTGGTGCGAGACTTCTGCCTTATGGTGAAAAGACCCCGGACCCGTGCGAGCCGGTTCATCGCGATCGGAGCCGGGCTGGTGGTCCTCGGCGCCGGTGCTGGCGCATGCAGTTCCGGTGGTGCCGCGCCGGCAGCTGACGCAACGCCGACGAAGATCCAGGCTCCGCTCGGCGCGGAGGCGGGTATCAGGGCGCAGACCGGCAGTGACCAGGGCTCATCCCCCCGCCCGTCGCCCGTGCCCGGCGGCCAGCTGACTCCCGCACCCGGGTCACCGCCGGTGTGTGGCGAGTCCGAGCTACGGCTTGATGCCGGTCCGATGACGGGCGCCGCGTCCGCTGAACGTCAGGGGTTCGTCGTTGTCCTCACCGACATCGCAGACCGGCCGTGTTCGTTGATCGGCTATCCGTCCGTGGTCGCGTTGAACAGCGAAGGCCGCCAGGAGCGGTCCGCCGCCCGGTCCGAAGGCGGCAGCCTGTTCAGGGTGGGCCCACCGGGAACAGTTGTCCTTCAGCCACAGCACAGCGCGTCGTTCGGGGTCGAATGGACAGCCGTTCGTTCCGCGGGCACATCCGATGCCAAGGACGCATGCTTGCCGTACGCGAGTTTTGTGATCATCCCGCCGAACCAGGGTGGAGGTCGGCACGTTGATCGCCAGGTAGCCATCTGTGACGCATTCCAGGCGCATCCCGTGGTCGCCGGAACCACGGGAACACGGTCGCACTGACCGACAGTTACGACCGACGACCGACGACCGACGACCGACCACTACCCACTACCTACGACGATGCCCGGAAACCCGCGATGCCACGCAGACGTGGGACGGCACCCATCCGTTGGGGATTCCACCCCAGCTCCGAATACATGTCATTGTCCTGCCATCGGGCCAGCGCCTCCCGGTCCAAGGCGGCGAGCGACTCCGGCAGGGCGTCCAGATGGTGCCACTGAAGGCGGCCCACCCGCTGGTCCCGGCCTGGCGCTGGCATGCCGCGCCAGTGGGTCAACCGGAAGAACAACCCCACCCGTTCACCGGTATCGCCGTAATGATGATGCGCCACGTGCGCGAGCCACACATGCGCTGCCATCGCCATCACCGACACCGTGTCGTCGGCGATTCGAAGCACGGCCTCTATCGCCGGTTCATGCCCGTGTAACTCGCCCCATGGAAGCCGCCACGGTGAATCCGGCTCGCCGGAACAGCCCAGCAGAACCGACCCGTCCGCGCGCCACATCAGCACATGGACATCGATCGGCAACTGAGTCACACGGTCGCTATCCGCACGGTCGATATCCGTGCGGCCGGCATTCGCACGCTCGGTATCTGCGCCGTTGGCGTTGTTGCCTATCACCACAGCCCCCCTCCGGGGGTGTCGCCAGCAGTGGGGTGGATGCGCGGATGAGCCTGCGCTGTACTCCAAGGGGATCGCATTGCGGCCCCCTTGGCCCCCCGCGCCCGGCCGGTTACACCGTTGGCACCGTCGGAAACCGGCCCGTTAGCCGGGCCGGCAAGCGCCCGCCGGTCAGCCGCGTTCCAGATGACGGTGAGCTGTTCCGTGGCATCGACGACCGATAACCACATCTGCGCGCCCATCATGTGCCTGACCACCAAGTTTGCGAACCAATCCCTACGACGCACCCCTGCAATCACGCCGCCGGAACTTCGACAACGAGTAGTCGCTATCTGACCACCCGCTGTCTGTCTGAAGCCCCGCCTCGCCGACGGTTCCCCCCTGCGAGCCGTCGCCATCGCGAAGTAGGTGAGGCGGACGCCGTGGGTTATCATCACGGCCTCCCGGGATCCCCACTTTCGCGGCGTGAGTGAGGGTGCTTGCACATCATGGCGCTCGTAGTGTGCAAATGCAAGGTCCGGGTGCACGTGCATGTGGCGTGGGCGTCTGTGGGGCGATGGAAGATCGGATGGCATACTCTTGCCCTGACCGATGTTGAGGGGGACTGATCGTGACGACCGCTGAGTCCGGAGGTGGTCCGACTGTGCGTCGGATCCTCCTTGGTTCCCAGCTCCGCCGGCTACGTGAGGACCGGGGCATCAGCCGCGAGGATGCGGGATACAGCATCCGGGCGTCTGAATCGAAGATCAGCCGCCTGGAGTTGGGACGGGTCAGCTTCAAGGAACGCGACGTGGCTGATCTGTTGACCTTCTACGGTGTCACCGACGAGGCTGAACGGGCGCCGTTGTTATCGCTGGTCCGTGAGGCCAACCAACCTGGGTGGTGGCACAGCTACACCGATGTCCTACCAGGTTGGTTCCAGTCCTACATCGGGCTGGAGGAGGCCGCGGCTCTGATCCGCACCTACGAGGTCCAGTTCATTCCGGGCCTGCTCCAGACCGAGGACTACGCCCGCGCCATTATTACTCAGGGTTACAAGGGGATGCCGGCCAAGGCCGTCGAGCGTCGGATCAGTGTACGGATGAATCGACAGAGACTGCTGATGCGGCCAGATCATCCTCGGTTATGGGTGGTCGTGGATGAGGCCGCACTACGGCGGCCGATAGGTGGGCCCAAGGTGATGCGTGCTCAGCTCGAGTACCTCACGACGCTCACGGAGCGGCCGAATCTCACTTTTCAGATCATGCCGTTCCTCTTCGGCGTTCATGCCGCTGAAGGCGGCGCGTTCAGTATCCTGCGCTTTCCCGAAGAGGATATGTCGGATGTCGTTTACCTGGAGCAGCTCGGCGGTGCCGTCTATCTGGACAAGCGCGAGGACGTCGACCGTTACCTGGAGGCCATGAACCGCCTCTGTCTCGACAGCTTGCCTCCGGCCAGCACCGCTGAGGTCCTCAGCCGGATCCTCAGCCAGACCTGAGGCACGGTGGGCAGCACGACCGTGCGGTTTCGCGCCCCGGGAGGCGCGAAGCGCCTGGCTGCCTCGGGTTCATCCGAGGTTTCTACTGGAACAGGTTGTCAAAGTCACCGTCCTTGGCCCCGAGGATGAGCGCCTCGATCTCGGCGCGGGTGTAGATCAGTGCGGGACCTTCCGGATGCCTGGAGTTGCGGACCGCGACGGAGTCCGCTGACAGTCGGGCCATCTCCACGCAGTTTCCCTGCGAGTTGCTCCGCCGGCTCTTCTGCCAGGTGACCTGCGGCAGAGCGGTCGCGGACATTCCGTTGTAGATCTCGTGCACGGTGGTCTCCCTCGATTTTACGAGCCGTCGGCGACACGAGAAGGTCATAATTGTGTCGCCATTGGCTTTTTGTGTTGTTTTGCCATTTTGGTGATAAATAAAGGTCATAATTGTGTTTTCGCTGACGGACGGGGCTTGCGAGTCCGTGCCTGCCGTGCC
>NZ_CAUVXO010000170.1:0-1232 GCF_963555865.1 Protofrankia sp. Cr1 | reverse complement strand
GAGCCCACCCCCTCCCGCTTCGCAGGAGCCTTAGACCGTGCAAATGCACGTACTTCGTGCGCAGGATATAGCACGGGCATCCGCACGTGCATCGGAACCGTACGAATTACTTTAGGCAGTAAAATAATGACGAACTGTATTCAATGATTGCGAAAGGCCTATATGATGATACGTAGTGAAGTTGTTTGATAACTACAGGGATCGGATCCGTTGCCCGCCTGCTCGGGCAGCGCCTGGCGGTAGGCGCGGCCGGCCACGCCAGGACGCCGCGGCCTCGTCGAACATCGAGATGATCGTCGGCCCGGTCCGGCCGCGCGGTGGTCCGGCCGTGTGGGTGACCCACCCGTGGACGCTGCGTCACCTGGTTCGGGCGAAGCCGTATGAACAGCGGGACCATACGGTGGCCATGGAACGCCTGGCGGACCGTTCAGCGCAGGTGCGTCCGATATCGAGGGGCCCGTGAAGGGACGTCGTGGTGAGTAGTGCGCTGCCACTGGCGCTCGCCGCCGGCATTTATCCGCTGGGACTGGCCATTGTTCTGCGCTATCTCGGCGAACCAGCCTCGATGCGGCATGCGTACGCCTACCTTGCCGGCACCGCGACCGTCACCTTCGTAGCGGGTGTGGCGATCCTGCTCACCCTGCGCGGCTCCGGGTTGACCGAGCGGAAGCATCCCACGCCGAGCGGCGGCATTCAGGTGTTCCTCGGGGTGGGACTGCTGGTCGTGGCGGTCTTTCTGGCCCGACGGCGAAAGCCGGCCGCTGCGGACGGGCCAGACGCTGCGGACGGGCCAGACGCGGCTGGTGCGTACAGCCCGTCGGACAAGGCTGCTGGGCCGGATCAGACTGACAAGCCCGATGGGGCGAATGCTGGACCCGGGCGTCATCCGGGACTCGGTCGTGTGTATCTGTTGGGGGTGGTCACATATCTGCCGTCCCTGCTCTATGTCAGCGCGATCAGAGACCTCGCGAACACCGACATGAGCGATTCGGCCACCGCGCTGCTCCTGGTGCTGTGCGGTGTGTTGGTGCTCCAGATGGTGGAATTGCCGATAATATTGCGACTGACCGCGCCGCGACACACCGGGGCGATTCTCGCCGCGTACAACGGGTGGATGCACCGACACGGGCGGGATCTGGTCGTCCTGCTTGCCGCCGCTGGTGGCGTGTACGTCCTCATCAGTGGGGTCACGACCCTGGTGGACTGAGTCGGAGGTTCAATGGCATGGAATA
>NZ_CAUVXO010000169.1:0-10035 GCF_963555865.1 Protofrankia sp. Cr1 | reverse complement strand
GGGATACCGGTAAGATCAGATAGCGGCAGCTCCGGTGGCGACGGATCGGCGTCAACCGCCGACCTCATGGTCGACTCTGACGGCTCGCCGCCACCAGGGGAAAGCGTGCCGGGAAGGGGTTCGCTCGCCAGCGAAGCCTCAAGCGAGGCCTCGGTCAGGACGTCCGGCGGAGGTCCTGCGGACCGTCCGGCGGCGCGCCGCCGTCGCGGGGCGGAACGAGTGGTCGGTGTCTCATCGGAGTCTGTCGGGATGTCATCGGGCACGGGTTATGAAGCCTCTCGGGGTCCCCGGGCGCGCTGCTTGCGCAGTCGCGGCCGCTCAGGAACCGCTGTCTCGGTCCGACGGGGTACCGCCGGCGAATCCTGCGACGCCCTGCATCACGCATCGAGTCGACCGACCAGCCGGCCTGCATCGTCGCGGTCCGGCATGAGCGGATCCGCCACGGTGCCGTCCTCCAGCAGCCGACCTTGACCGAGCCGAATCGGCTCGGGTGGCACTGGCGGCCGAAAAACAGCGACCACGCAAAGGGCGGTCAGCACGTCGTCGGGTCGCACGGCGGGCGTCGTGTGCCGCACAACCACATCCAGTATCGCACAGGTGTCGTTCTCCGCACGACAAACCATCGAGACCACTGCCTGACGAACGTCGAACCGCCGATGTCCGTCCTTGGTCACCCGCTCCACCTCGACCCGGTCACGGGCGAGGAGCGCGGCCACGGCGGCGGTCAGGTCGCCGAGTCCGACCCCTGGCATCCGCAACCGCCACCGCGACGCGTCCACCAGCTCCGCAAGAGGTGTGGCGGTGACGGGCGCACATGCCAGGACGTCCAGGCCGGGTGGTAACGCGGCATCCAGAGCCAGTCGCAACGCCTGGGGATCACAGTGTTCGGCCAGTGCGAGCTCCACGTACTCGGCCTCGCTGGCGGCGCCCGTCGGTGCGGCACCGAGCCAGGAGATACGCGGATGCGGGCTGAAGCCGGCCGAGTAGGCCATCGGGATGCCCGCGCGTCGCAGTGCCCGCTCAAAGGTCCTCGCGATGTCGCGGTGAGACAGAAATCGCAGCCGGCCGCGTTTGGCGAAGCGCACCCGCACCCGCGCCACCACGGGCGGTGGTGGCGGACCCTCAGGACGCCGGGGCACGGGCGGGTCCGGTCGGCGTCAGTGGGAGCAGGGTCCGGCCGGTCGGGCCGATCTGGTTTTCGGTCCCCATGGTCGGGCAGACCCCGCAGTCGTAGCAGGGGGTCCAGCGGCAGTCGTCCAGCTCGGTCTCGCGCAGTGCCTCCTGCCAGTCCGACCACAGCCAGTCACGATCGAGCCCGGCATCGAGGTGATCCCAGGGCAGCACTTCGCGTTCGTCGCGCTCGCGGGTGGTGTACCAGTCCAGGGACACGCCGAGTGGTTCCAGCACACGTGCGCAGGCCAGCGCCCACCGCTCGAAGGAGAAGTGCTCGCTCCAACCGTCGAACCGGCCACCGTCACGCCACACCTGTTCGATCACCGCGCCGACTCTGCGGTCACCACGGGCGAGAAGGCCCTCGATGATGCCGGGACGCCCGTCATGGTAACGGAAGCCAATCGCCCGCCCGACCTCCCGATCACCGCGGATGGCGTTGCGCAGCAGCTGCAGCCGATGGTCGGTGACCTCGTGCGAGGCCTGCGCGACCCACTGGAACGGGGTGTGCGGCTTGGGGACGAAACCGCCGATCGAGACCGTGCAGCGGATGTCACGGTGCCCGCTGGCCAGGCGCCCCGCCCTGATCACCTTGCGGGCGAGATCCGCGATCGCGAGCACGTCGTCGTCGGTCTCGGTCGGCAGCCCGCACATGAAGTAGAGCTTGACCTGCCGCCAGCCCTGGGCGTAGGCCGTACTGACCGTGCGGACCAGATCATCCTCGCTGACCATCTTGTTGATGACCTTGCGCAGTCGTTCGGAGCCGCCCTCGGGCGCGAAGGTCAGTCCGCTGCGCCGGCCGTTGCGGGAGAACTCGTTGGCAAGTGTGACGTTGAACGCGTCCACCCGGGTCGAGGGCAGGCTGAGCGAGGTATGAGTGCCCTCGTAGCGGTCGGCCAGCCCCTTGGCGATCTCGCCTATCTCGCTGTGGTCCGCGCTGGACAACGACAACAGACCGACCTCGGCGAACCCCGACGCATCCAGGCCCCGGGCCACCATGTCGCCGATCGTGCTGATGGTCCGTTCCCGGACCGGGCGGGTGATCATGCCGGCCTGACAGAACCGGCAGCCGCGGGTGCACCCACGGAAATCTCCACGCTCATCCGTTCGTGCACGGTCTCCGCGAGCGGTACCAGCGGTGCCTTCGGGTAGGGCCAGGCGTCCAGGTCGCTGACGGTGTGCTTGGCCGGGCGCGCCGGCACCCCGGGACGGTTCGCGGTGACCGCTCGGATGCGACCGTCGGGCCGGTAGTCCACATCGTAGAAGGACGGCACATAGGCAAGGCCACGGCGGGCCAGCCGCATGAGCAACTCGTCGCGTCCACCGGGGGAACCCGCGGTCCTGAAGGCACGAACCACGTCTGTGATCGCCAGGACCGCCTGCTCGCCGTCGCCGAGCACGACCGCGTCGACGAAGAGCGCGACCGGTTCGGGATTGAACGCGGCATGTCCACCGGCAATCACGATGGGATGTTCGTCACCCCGGTCCGCGCCGTGCAGGGGGATGCCCGCAAGGTCGAGCGCGGTCAGCAGATTGGTGTACCCCAGCTCGGTGGAGAAGCTGACGCCGAGCAGGTCGAAGTCGGCCACCGAACGGTGGCCGTCCACGGTGAACTGGGGGACGCCGTGCTCACGCAGCAGCTCTTCCAGGTCTGACCAGACCGAGTAGGTGCGCTCGGCCAGGACGTCCGGCTGCTCGTTGAGGATCTCGTAAAGAATCTGGATGCCCTGGTTGGGCAGGCCGATCTCGTAGGCGTCCGGGTACATCAGGCACCAACGGACGACCGCGTCCGCCCAAGGCTTGACCTGGGAGTTTCCTTCGCCGCCGAGATAGCGCACGGGCTTGCGGACCCGCGGAAGCAACGGTTCCAGACGGGGGAACAGCGACTGTCCGGACATGCCCGCGAGCCTACGGCACATTCGCCGCCCCCCGCGGCGGCGTCACAGAGCGTAAGGATCGGAACGGGCCCGCAACCGGACATTCTGCAGCAGTCCGACCGCCAACAGGTTCGCGAACATCGACGATCCGCCATAGGAGAGAAACGGTAGCGGCAACCCCGTTACCGGCATGATCCCCAGCGTCATCCCAATATTGACGAACATCTGGAAGGCGAACCAACACACCACACCCGTTGCGATCATCGCTCCAAAGGAGTCACCCGAGTCGAAGGCCGTCGCCAGTGCCCGCCACAGCACCAGCCCCAGTAGCAGCAGGACGCCGCCAGCGCCGAGAAAGCCCAGTTCCTCCCCGGCCACCGTGAACACGAAGTCGGTCTGCTGCTCGGGCACGAACTGACCCTGGGTCTGCGTGCCGTGGAACAACCCACGGCCGGTGACGCCGCCGTTGGCGATCGCCGTCATGGCCTGGTCGACGTTGTATCCGGTGGACGAGGCGTTCTGGTTACTTTGGACGAATTGGGTCAGACGGGCCTCCTGATAGGGCTTGAGCAGGTGGAACTGCAGGATCGCCCCGCCGAACAGAATGCCGAAAAGGATGAGGCCGATCACCCATCGGCTCGGTGCGCCGCTGACCGCGAGCATGCCGAGGATGACGAACACGAAGACCATGAACGTACCGAAGTCCGGCTGCATCATGATCAACAGCATCGGCACGCCAGCCAGCCCCAGGACTCCCACCACGTCCCAGTGGCCGGGATTGAGGCGGATCCCGGTGTCGCGGTCGTCGTGTTTCTCCCCGAGAATCATCGCCACTCCGACGATGAGGGCGACCTTGGCGAACTCCGAGGGCTGCAGTTGAAATCCGGCCGGCAGCACGATCCAGGAATGCGCACCGTTGATCGTGCTCCCCACCAGCAGGACCGCGACCAGGCCAACCAGTGATGCCAGGTAGACAAATGGTGCATATGCCCGCAGAATGCGGTAGTCCACCACGGTCGCGACACCCGCGAGAACGAGCCCGATGGCCAGGTTGAGCAGATGACGCTTGAGGAACAGCTGCGGGTCGGCACCGCTGCCGGCCTCGCGATACCGGGTGGCAGACCAGACCAGCAGCCCGCCGAGAATCGACAGCGCGATCACGGCGATCTGCAACGGCCAGTCCAGCCGGCGCAGCGGCGAATGCCGCCCTGCCGCCCGGTCGCGCAGTTGCCCGATCCGACCGCGCGGCGGGACCGGGGACGATCGCAAGGCCGTCGGACTCGTCATGAGCGCTCCATCTTTGATCAATTACAACAGCGGGGACCGACCGGTCACGGCGGTCCCCGCCCGACGCGTGCGGGAGCGCGACCGGCGTCCACAGCGGCGGGTTCGCCCCGCGCTGTGGCCGGCGGTGGACCACGTTCGGCGAGCGCGGGAACGCCCACCCCACCGGTCTGCGCGAGCCCCGCAGCCGCGGCGCCACCGGTAGCCGAACCACCACCCGAGGGCGTGGTGGACGGGACAGCGGACTGATCGGGCGGGGCGCCGGCCGGCGTGAACGTCCCGTCCTGCTCCACCTTCGGCAGGTCCGCCGGGGGCACGCCGCCGGACAGGGCCGCGTCGCGCCCGACGCCATAGATGCTCTGGTAGATGGCCTTCACAGCCGGCGCCGCAAACTCAGCACCGGTGCCGGAATCCGGGATGGTCACGACCACGACGAACTGCGGGTCGTTCGCGGGCGCGAACGACGCGAACCAGGACGTGTCCTTGGATCCTTCGACTTCGGCGGTACCGGTCTTACCCGCGATCGGGATGGTGTCATTGGGCCAGTCCGCGAACACACCGGCGGCCGTTCCACCGGCCTCGCTGGTCACGCCGTGCAGGGCGGCCCGGATATAGGCGAGTGTCTCGGGTGCGACCGGAAGCCGCCCGACAACCTTGGGCGTGATGGGCATCACGTCCGTGCCGTCCGGCGAGATCACCGCCTTGGCGAGCGTCGGCTGGTACACCGTCCCGCCGTTGGCGATGGCGGAATAGGCAACCGCGAGCTGCAACGGGCTGACCGAGAGGTACTGGCCCTGACCGATCGCGAACTGGGTCGCTGCACCTCCGTTGTACAGGTAACCGTCAATGCATGCCTCGGCCGCGTACTGGCGGAACCGCTCGGCCTTGGTCGGATCGGCGACCTCCGGGTAGCCGTTCTGTGCCCGGCGACAGTAGGAATCCTTCAGCTGCGTCCAGATCGCCTTCGCACCGTCACGCCCGACGACCGACCCGGCGGCCTCTCCCGGCAGATCAACGCCTGTCCTACTGCCGAAACCCATGGCCCGGGCCATCTTCACGAAGTACTCGTTGGCCGCAGGATAGGGGCCACGGCCGTTGCGAAGTCCGCCGTCGGCGAGCCAGGCGTCATAGGCGAACTTGTCGAAGATGACGTCGCAGGAGATCACCAGCGCCTGGTGCAGGGTGATCGGCCCGGCCGATGATCCCTCGAAGTTGTGAAACGTCTGGGAGCCGATCTGCAGCGACGGCCCGCAGTCGTAGTTGCCGCTCGTCGACGCGCCGAGGTTGGTCAACACGGTGGTGGTGGACACGCCCTTGAAGGTCGAACCGGGCGCACTCGAACCCTGGTATGCCCGCGACAGCAACGGAATGCCGTTGGCTGGATCTGACAGCGCCTGGTAGTCGGATTCGGAGATGCCGCCCACAAAAACCGACGGGTCGTATGAGGGCAGGCTGGCCATCGCGATGACACGCCCGGTTTTCGCGTCCAGGACGACCCCGGACGCGGTACGCGCGCGCCCGCCGAGGGAGTCCACGGTTTTCTTCAGAGTCTGCTCGACTGCCTGCTGGACACCGGCATCGATCGAGAGGACCAGGGTGTCGCCACTGCGCGGCGCGCTGGACGAGGCCGTGCCCGCGACCCTTCCGAACCTGTCGACCTCAAGGCGCTGCACCCCGTCAGCGCCGCGCAGGGCGCTGTCGTAGGTGTATTCCAGTCCGGCGACACCGACCAGACTGTTGTTGTGGAAACCGTGCCGGCCACCGTCGGAGTCGAGCTGCTCCTGCGTGACCGGGCTGAGATATCCCAGTTCGTGGGCGGCCACCGCCCCGTAGGGGTACTCGCGCACAGCCTGCAGCTCAGCAGATACACCAAGAAACCGGTCGGGATGTTCGATGACGGCCAGCGCCTGGCTCGGGGTGACGTCCTTGGCTACCGGCACCGGCTGGTAGGGCGAACCGTTCCAGCACGGTGGCTTCACGGTGGCAGAGCAGTACTGGATGCGCTTGGTGACATCGGCGACGGACATACCGATCACGTTTGACAAGCGCTCCAGCACTGCCCGCCCGGAGTCCTTCTGCCGGTCGGTCACCGACCGATTCACCGAGATGACCAACGACGTGCGGTTGCGGACGAGGGCACGCCCCCGGTCGTCCACGATCAGGCCGCGGGGTGCGGGTGTAACCACGTCGCGCACCCGGTTGGTCTCCGCGACCTGACGGTAGTGCTCCCCGTTGAGGACCTGCAGAGCCCACAGGCGAGCACCAAGAGTCACGAGCAACGACACGACCAGAACCCGCAGCACAACCAGCCTGATCCCGACGCGGTCGTCCAGCGACCCGTCACCGGACCGCTGCCGTCTCATGGTCGCCGCCGTCTCATGGTCGCCGCCGTCTCATGATCGCCGCCGTCTCATGGTCCAACCTGTCTCGTCGTGGCCGCCTCATGGTCCCACCCATCCCATCGTGGCCGTCCCATCGTGGCCGCCGGGTCACGGTTGGTCGCGGTGCAGACGCCGCATCCCAGCCATCACCAGCGGGAACAGGAACGGGGTCAGGATCAGCGAGTAGAGCGCGGCACCGACCGAGCGCAGGAGCACCTGCGTTCCGGCCAGGCTGGCATTGCCGAGAATGCCGGCCACCGCCGCATGGCCGGCCGTGCCCAGCGCCGCGGCGGCCGCCGCCGCGGCCATGGGGACGTGGGCCGTCCGCCCGATCTCGCCGTGGGCCAGTCCCACGCCGTAGCCGACCAGGCAGAAGAGCATCGCGGTCTGGCCGAGAACGTGCGTCGAAAGCAGGTCCGCGATCAGTCCGACCGCGAACCCGACGACCACGCCGAACAGCGGTCCCCGCGCAAGCGCCACAAAGGTCAACACGATCAGGACAACGTCGGGGCTCCCCAACGGGAGATCGAGTGCGGCTATGACCGACAGTTGCACAACGATCAGAACGACCATCGCGATCACGGTGACCACGACGGCCGTACCCCGGATTTCGTCGTCGCGTGTTCCCATGTCCCACACGACGAACCTCAGCCGACCGCAGCGGTCGCCGCGGGGGCGAGAGCCGGTGTCACCGGAACCTTGCCGGGTGGCGCGGGTGGCGCGGCGGGCGATGCGGGCGCGGCGGGCGATGCGGGCGTGGGCACAGGCCGCGGGGGTAGTACCCGGTCGCCCGCGTCGGCCGGGAGTTTTCCCACGACTATCCCGACCAGGTCGAGTGACCCAATGGCGGCGAAGGGGGTCACCTCGGCCGACCGTGAAAGCCCTTCGCTCATGTCGAGGACTTTCGTGACCACGCCGATTGGTACCCCACCGACATAATCCGCACTGCCGAAGGAGACCACCCGGTCGCCGACCTTCACCTGGCGCGTCGCGTCGTAGAGGGTGAATGCCAAGGCGTCCGGGCTACCTGTGCCAGCGACTGCGCCGAGCAACCGGGCACCCTCCAAGCGGGCGCCGATGTGACTCGCGGGATCGCAGGCGAGGCGGATCACCGCGGTGTGGGCGGTCGAGGACAGCACGGTCCCGACGAGTCCGTCGCTGTCGAGCACCAGTCTGTCCGGCATGACTCCGTCCGCACTGCCGGCGTTGACGGTGACCGACCATTCGGTCCCGGTGATGTCGCCGATCGCGATCACCCTCGCCGCTATGATCGAATACTGCCCCCTGTCCGCGAGCAACCGCAGGTTGGCCAGCCCGGCGGCCTGCCGCCGTACCTCGGCGTCATCGGCAAGCTGGCGCTTGAGGTCGGCGTTCTCCGCGGCTAGTGCGTCGGCACGCCGTTGATAACGATTGGGGTGCGCCAGGGAGGACACCGTCCGCCCGATCGGGCGGGTAACGGCGGTCAGAGCGCCCTCGACCGTTGCGAATCCGCCTCGCAGCGCGCCCCGCAATCCTGACGAGCTGTCGCCTGAGCGGTAGTCGACTGTGATCAGAATGAACGCCACGACCAGCAGTCCGATGACGACCACCCGGGAGCGCCGGTTCTCACGTCCCACCGCCGGCCTCCATACCTGGCAATTCCATCCACGGCCCTGCCGTCCGTGCCAACGCCGTCGACGACGATGCCACTTCGGGCATCGCGGTGCCCGGCGACGCCAAACTGGAACCGCGTCAGTACATCGGACGAGCGAACCGCCGGTCAGTGTTCCTGCCGATCGACATCCCACTCGGTACGATCTGAACAGATCGGATGACGTCAGGTCGGGTCAACGGCGAGGCTCGGATATGAGCACCTGCTGCAGCGCCTCGAACTCCTCGACGCACTTGCCGGAACCCATGGCGACCGAGTGCAGTGGATTGTCCGCGATATGGATCGGCATCCCGGTCTCGTGGCGCAGACGCTCGTCCAGACCGCGCAACAGCGCTCCCCCACCAGTCAGGACGATGCCGCGGTCCATGATGTCGCCGGACAACTCCGGTGGGCACTTGTCGAGGGTGACCTTGACGGCATCGATCACCGCGTTCACCGGTTCCTCGATGGCCTTACGAATCTCCTCGGCAGTGACGACGATGGTCTTGGGTAGGCCGGAGACCAGGTCCCGGCCGCGGATTTCCGCGCTGGGCTCGTCCGACATCTTGTGGGCGGACCCGATCGCCATCTTGATCTCTTCCGCCGTCCGCTCGCCGAGCATGAGCGAGTACTCCTTCTTGACATAGGAGATGATCGCCGTGTCAAGCTCGTCCCCCGCGGTTCGGATGGACTGGCTCGTCACGATCCCGCCAAGGGAGATGACCGCCACCTCCGTTGTCCCACCACCGATGTCGACGACCATGTTCCCGGTGGGTTCGTGGACGGGCAGCCCGGCACCGATCGCCGCCGCCATCGGCTCCTCGATGATGTAAACTTTTCGGGCACCAGCCTGATATCCGGCGTCCTTCACGGCTCGCTGCTCGACCCCGGTGATTCCGGAGGGGACGCACACGACCAACCGCGGTTTGGCGAAGTGGCGCCGCCGGTGGACCTTCTGGATGAAGTACCGCAACATACGCTCGGTCGTGTCGAAGTCGGCGATGACGCCGTCCTTGAGGGGACGAATCGCCACCACGTTGCCCGGCGTGCGGCCGATCATCCGCTTCGCCTCGGTACCGACCGCGAGGATCCCCGTGGTGGTGGTGTTGATCGCTACCACGCTGGGCTCGTTCAGCACGATCCCGCGACCACGCACGTAGACAAGGGTGTTGGCGGTGCCAAGGTCGACGGCCATGTCACGGCCTAGGAACGACAACGAACTGGACATCGTCGGATGCCGGCCTTCCCGGGTGTGCGGTCTGGGTGCGCACGCTGGGCGTGCTGGAGTTGTAAGGCAGGCGGTGTCCGTGACGTGGGCGTATCCACTGCTTCCCCGATGAGCCCCATCCAGTGGTCCGGCAATCCAGTAGAGACGCTCCCGCAGACACCAAAAGCCTAAACCGGGCTAACCGAGCCTGCCGTCCCGGTGAGGGATCCATGACGTGTGACGGTCCACTCGCCATGTCGGGTCAACCTGCCTGCCAGCCCCAACCCGTACGACCAGTTCTAACACCCGGAGTCACGAGAATGCTACCCGAGGAGACCGAGGAGCGCGCCCGGAGCGTCGGTGTTCGATAATCCGGGCAAAAATCCGGGCGAACGGTCCGGGCAAACGGTCCGACATCACCGACCACATGATCCTCAATGCCGAACCGATCACGATCTCGCCCCGGGATCTCGCCGTGGAGTTAGA
>NZ_CAUVXO010000168.1:0-10109 GCF_963555865.1 Protofrankia sp. Cr1 | reverse complement strand
GCGACCCAGGCGCCGAACCCGGCCAGTGCCCACTGGCTCAGCGACAGCTGCCCGGCGTAACCGGTGACGACCACGACGGACAGCACGAGCACCGCCGCGATGAGGGTCGTCGCGAGCGAGTCGACCCAGTCGGTGGGCACCGTCCAGACGAGCACCGCGCCCACCGCGATCGCCGGCAGCAGGAACAGTAGGTTCACCCGTCCCGGGCCGGGCAGCGGCAGGCGCACGGGAAGGTCGCCGCGAGCGGGTCGGGCGCGGCCACCGAGGGTGAGAATGACGACGATCAACAGGAACGGCACCGAGTCCGCGAGCCCGGTGACCTGGGCGTAGCGTCCGACCTCCGCCTGCGCGACGCCGAGCACCATGGCGCCGGCGATCGTGAGCAGGAAGGACGAGAAGCCGCCGACCAGCGCCGCGGCGAGTGCCGGTACGACAAGCAGGGTGAGCGAACCCGCGGACAGTCCGGTGATCGGCGCAAGGAAGATCGCCGCGGTCGCGTACAGGGCGCCGCCGACGCTCCAGTTCACCAGTTCGATCATGGACGTCGACCATCCGGAGGCCGCCGCGGTGCGCCGGTTCTCCGCCACCGCCGTGGTCGCGAGACCGAACCGGGTCCGCGAATAGATCAGCCACAGGACGATCGCAAGAATGATCAGCATGCCGATGAGGACGATGCGGTCCTTACCGATGACCAACGAGCCGGTCACGTGCACCGGTTTGGTCGGCAGGATCGATTTCACCAGGTCCTGCGCGGACCCCCAGATGAGCACCACCACGCCCTCGACGAACAGCAGGACGCCGAGCGTGGCGATGAGCTTGACCAGCGCGGAGGCCTTGCGCAGCGGAACCATGACTAACAGGTGGGTAGCGCCGCCCAGCGCCGCGCCGAACGCGATGCTCACAACCAGCGCGATGATCCAGTTCACCTGATGGGTGTCGCGCAGGTCGTAGAAGACGAAGGCGGCGAACCCGCCCGTCACACCGCTGGCGAAGTTCAGTACTCCGGAGGCTCGGAAGACCAACACGATCCCGAGCGCGGCCAGCGCGTACAAGCTGCCCGTGCCGAGACCCAGCAGGGCAAAGCGGAGGAATTCCACGTCGGAGAGCCTTTCTTCCGAGAACGCGGATACACCCGCGCACCCGACCGCGCCTGAAGCGCGATCGGATGCGCGGCCGGCCGCGGGTCAGGAGCTGGTGAGTACGTCGAACGCCGTGTTGTCGAACAGTGGAGTGCGGGTACCGTTCTTGATTTCCGAGAAGTAGACCGCCGTGGTGAAGATCCTGTTACCCTCGAACAGAACCTTGATCGATTTAGAGAAGTCGACCTTGGGAAGCGGCGAGAAGTTGATCTCACCCGCGGTGCTCAGGGCGTTGGCGAGGCTCTCGCCGTCGATCGTGGGCAGCTTCTGGGCATACTGGGCCACCAGGTGGACGGTCGCCCACGCGGTCAGGGCACCTTCGCTGCGGATGTCCGCAGACACACCCGCGGCATCCAGCTCGGCGTTGAACTGCTTGATCGCCGGAATGCTGGTGTCGCCGGCCGGCGGCGTGGAACCGACGAGGACCAATCCGTTCGCGGCATCGCCGAGCGTCTTGAGCATCTTGTCCTCGATGACGGTCGCGCCGTAGGCGGGCGTGGCCTTGGAACCCGCCTGCGACAGCGCCAGCAGCAGTTTGGTCGCCTGGGTGGTACCCACCACCAGATCGATGCAGTCGGTGGTGCCGCTGGTCAGCGTGGCCGTGGCGGTCGTCAGATCCGAGGCGGTCGGGGCAATCGGCACCGTCTTGTTGATGCTCAGGTTGAACGGCTTGAGACCGATACCGAAGAAGCTGGCCGAGTTGCGGCCGGCGGCGATGTCGACGACCGCGACGGCCGGGTCCTTCTTGCCGAGCTTGCCGCAGGCGGTCCCACCGCCGGCGATGTTGACCGCGCCGCTGCCGAACGGGAAGGAGTACGGACTTTTCAGTTCGGAAGCGCTGCTTGGCACCTCGCCGATCGACGGGATCTTCGCCTTCTCCAGGATCGGCATGTACCTGTCGCCGGTGCTGCTGTTGGCCGTGACGAACAGGTACTTACCCTGGGCCGCCTTGGTCGCGCAGTCGGCGCCCTTGTTCGGGTCGAACTGGTCGTCACAGACAGTGACTTCCAGTGGTCGGCCCTTGATACCGCCAGCCTTGTTGACCGCCGCAGCGGCGGCCTGCACGGCTGCCGGCAATCCCGGGTAGGTGTCGGACGGGCCCGACATCGCCTGGATCGACATGATCTTTATAGGCTCACCCGAAAGCGTGGTTGCGGACCCCGCTCCGCTACCCGCGCTGTCCGATGTGGAACTACCACACGCGACGAGCGCGAGAGCGCCAACGAGCGCTACCGCAAGGGGCGCCTTCGTAGGGACTTTCATGATCCTCCTTGAGAGTGGCAGCTGAAGTCACCAACCGTAGCCATCTGAATCGCTTAATCGGATAGATATTTCAGCAGTCCGCGAAGTGTGACCTTTGACACCCATCACGTCAACCCCCAGATTCGCCTCGCATCCACCGACCCGGATCCACCAGCGGCCCGTTGGCCAAGCAACGCCTTTTCGGTATATTTCGATGACTGTTTACCAGGTGATCTCCACTGGCGTCGCCCGCACCTGCACCCAGACGTCGGGCACCCGGCTCGACCCCACATGATCAACACCGGCAGCCGCTACTACGAACCGGCCGGCTGCTTCAGCCGGCAGCAGATGTCCGGCTGTCATGTCCGGCCGGCATGTCCAGCCGGCATCGGGTCACTCGTTGGCCGAGCCGATACCGAAATAGCTGGCGTTGATCAGATCGGGGTCCGCGGCGAGGGCGGCGGCGGTCCCGGTGAACACGATCCGGCCCCGGTCGAGGATGTATGCACGATCCGCGACGGCCAGGGCGAGCGACACGTGTTGCTCGATCAACAGAATGCCGGTACCGCGTTCGTCGGCCAGGGCTCGCAGGACCGCGAGCAGACTCGATGCAAGATCAGGAGCGAGGCCGGAGGAGAACTCGTCGATGACAAGCAGCTGCGGCCGCCGCGCCACCGCACTTGCCAGCGCGATCTGCTGCCGCTCACCCCCGGAGAGCTCGCCGCCGGTCCGGTCGAGCAGGGAACGCAGTGCCGGGAAGCTGTCCAACGTCCGCTCTATCTGGTCGCCGGGCCGTCGGCCGACCGCGAGGCGCAGAATCTGGCGGACGGTCAACCCCCGCAACGGCGTCCCTCCCTGCGGCGCCACGGCCAGTCCGCGGCGGGCAAGCCCGGCCGGGTTCGGGCGGCGGGTCAGGTGGCCGAGCACGCTCACCCGGCCGCCGAACGGCGCGAGCTGCCCGGACGCCGTTCGGATCAGGGTTGTCTTGCCGGAGCCGTTGGGCCCGAGCAGCGCGACGAGCTCGCCGGCGCGGACCTCGAGGGAGATCTCGTGCACCACGGGCAGCCGGTCGTACCCGCTCGTGACCTTCTCCAGGGACAGCACGCTGTGCCCGCGCGGCTGCCCGGGCACCCGCGCGGGCATCGCCGGCGAGCCACCGAGATACACCTCGCGGACCTCGGGTCGGTCCCGGACCGCGGCCGGCGGACCGGACGCGACGACCCGCCCGCCATCGAGCACCACGACGTCGTCGCACGCCTCGAAAACCAGTTTGATGTCATGATCGACAAGCAGGATAGCGTAGCCGTGCTCGGCCAGACGCCGCAACCGCGCGGTGAGCGTGGCCCGCGCCGCCGAGTCCAGGCCCGCCGCCGGTTCATCCACGAGCAGCACCCGGCCACCCGCGGCCAGCGCCCGGCCGAGCCCGACAGCGAGGCGCTCATCGTGCGACAGGCTCCCGGGAAGCTGGTCGACGAGCGTCCCGAGTTCCAGCGCCTCGGCCGACTCGGAGCCGGCGACGGCGAGGTTCTCGGCGACAGACAGGTCCTCGAACAGTTCCAGGGACTGGAAGGTACGGGTGAGGCCGCGGCGGAACCGCTCATGCGGCGGCATCGAATTCAACACCGTCCCGTCCAGCACGATCTGACCGGCGCTGGCCGGCGTGAAGCCGGTGAGCGCATCGATCAGGGTGGTCTTCCCGGCGCCGTTCGGCCCGATCAGCCCGGTGACCCTCCCCGCGGACAGAGTGAACGACACGTCATGGACGATTTCGACCTTGCCATAGGCGACACACAGTCCACTGACGTTCAGGCGGACGCCGCCGGGCTGGCCAGTCATGCGCGTGCCTCGGCGGGTACCCGGATGCGCACCGCCGGCTGGCGAGGGTCGTAGGCGAGCCCCTCGGGGCGCAGCACGACGAGCACCACCAAGGCCACTCCGCACAGCAGCGACTGGTACTGCGCGAGGTCGGCGAGGCGGTCCAGAAGAGTGAACACCACACCACCCGGGGCGAGCATGCCGCCCAGCACCGCGCCACGCACGCTCATCACGCCACCGACCGACGCGATAGCCAGAAAGAACAGGGAGGCGAACACCCCGAACGAGTCGAACGACAGCCTCCCCTGGCCGTAACCGATCAGGCAGCCGCCGAAACCGGCGATTGCGGCGGAGATGGCGGAGGCGAGCAGCTTCGTCCGGGCGGCGTCCACGCCGACGGCGGATGCCGCCCGTTCATTCGAGCGGACCGCGAGCATCCGCAGCCCGGAGGTGGACGCACGCAACCGGGCCACCCCGAAGGCGCACAGGACGAACACGGCGAGGGCGAGCAGACCGTACTCCACCCGCGGGTATCCATCCCCGGCGACGCCGAGATCAAGGCCGAACAGTGACGGGGCCGGAACGGCCGATCCAGCGAGACCGCCAGTGATCAACGGATTGGCGAAGACCATCTCCTGGAAGGCCACGCCCGCGGTGAGCGTGACGACGGCGAGGTCCACTCCGCGGATCCGCCGGGACAGCGCCCCGAGCAACAGGCCCGCGACGGTCGCCGCACCGGTGGCCAGCAACGGGGCGAGCGGGAACGGCACACCAAGGTCGCCCTGCAGCCTCGCCAGCAGAAAACCAGCCACACCGGCCAGCGACATCTGCGCGAGCGACAGCTGCCCGGCGAATCCGGTCAACACCACGAACGACAGGCACACGACCGCACCCGCGAGGCTGCGTTCCAGGCCCAGACGATAGGGGCCGGTAAGCAGCACCAGCGCGAGCACCCCGACGGGCACGACCACATAAAGATCACGTAGTGGACGGCCCGCCGACTCGGCCCGGGGCAGCCTCGCCGCCGCCGCCGGCGCCAGGACGCGGTCCCGGCCCGGTATCAGCTGGCCGCGGGTGAGCGCGATGGCGATGAGAAAGAGGAGTGGAAACAACGCCCGGAGCCCTGGTTGATCAAGCCAGGAGACTGCGCGTTGGATGGGCAGGAGGACCGACTGGACCATCCCGAGCAGCAACGCGCCGACGATGGTGGCACCGAACGACGACAATCCACCGAGAAGCGCGGCGGCGAGGGCGGGCACGATGAACAACGTGTATGTCGACGGGCTCAGGACACTGATCGGTGCCACCAGGATTCCCGCGAGCGCGCCGAGTACCGACGCCGCTACCCAGCTGGTCGCCGCGACGAGTTCCGGCCGGTAGCCGAACTGCGCCGCAGCCTCGTCCGACTCGGCGACGGCCCTGGTGGCGAGCCCCAGCAGGGTCCACCGGGAGACCGCCCACATCAGTACACCGACCGTGGCCACCAGTCCGGCGAGCAGTGGGCGGTCAACCGGCACGTTTTCCCCGAACAGCGAGAATGACGTCCGCGGCAGGATGGAGTCGATGAACCTGTTGGCGGAACCGAACTGCAGTACCGCCAGCGCCTGCAGGGCGATCATGAGACCGACCGAGGCGACGAGCGTCAGGACCGGCGGCGCGTGCCGCAGCGGCCGGAATATGAGAAAGTACACAGCAAGGCCACCGAGCGCAGCCATGACGAGCGACACCGTCAATGCCAGCGCAAAAGAAGGGTTATCGGTGAGATGAATCCGAGGAGGAAGGCCCACGACGGGGAGGACGAGATCTCCGGTGTCTCTGAGCTCGGCATACTGGTAGGTGACATACATCGCGAATGCGGCGTGCGCGACATTGACCACACCGGATGCCCGGTGTACCAGCACCAGTCCAAGGCCCAGCGCCGCGTAGACCGCACCGGCACCCAGCCCCAGGACCAGTGCCGCGACATACGTGGGCACAGGGCTCTCCAATCCACCATGACGGTCTGTTGTGGGCCAGAGCAGTGTAACTTCTGTAAATATGACGCTGTCCCGTCGTGCTGTCGCAGCCGCGGTCACGACTGCCGTAGTCCTGTCCGTCGTCCTTGCCGGGTGCACGAGCCAGCGCGGCGGTGGCCCCCGCGACCCTGGCCGGACGAGTGGAGGCTCTACGGGTAACCTGAGCGGGCCGCCGGTCAAGCTCGGCTTCGTCTCGATGGAGAACACCGCGCTCGGGTCGTTTCCCGAGACCCGAATAGCTGCGCAGAGCGCCGTCGCATACGCCAACCAGGCGCTCGGCGGAGTTCACGGCCATCCTATTGAGCTTGTCCCCTGTGTCACGAACGGTTCGCCCGAGTCGTCCCAGGATTGTGCCAACCGACTCATCGCAGAAAAACCGGTTGCCGTGGTCGGCGGGGTGGACCTCGGCACCGATGCCGCCATGGATCTCTACGAACACGCCGGAATTCCCTATGTCAGCGGCTCGCCCCAGGTGGGCCGGGAGCTGAGTTCTCCCACCTCCTTCTCGTTGACCGGTGGTACTCTTACCGATCTGCTCGGCATCACCGAATACCTGACGGCAACCAGACACCTACAGAAGGTCCACGCCCTCTACGCCGACCTGCCCGGCCTGCTGACCGCGGCGATTCAGGGATCCGACAAGATCCTGCGCGCCAGGGGGGTATCGGATCCCAAGCTGACGAAAGAGAAGGTCGATACGGCCGATTTCGCGCCGGCCGTCAGCGCCGTCGCCGCCGGCGATCCCGACGCGATCATCGTCGTCTTCCCCGCCCAGTCCTGCGAACGGATAGCCCAGGTCGCAGGGACGCTCAAGATCAAAACACCGATGTACTTCGTGGGCTCCTGCGCCTCCCCGGCCGTGGCACGGGCAGCCGGGCCAAACGCCGGGAACCTCTACTTCGCCTCGGGCTACCTTCCCGTCGGGACATCCGGTGGCGACCAGGATGCCGAGGCGTTCCGGGCGCGGGTGTCCGAGGCCCAGCGGTCGCCGTTGTCGCAGGCGTCCTTCTCAACCGTCCTGGTCGTGCGGTCGCTGCTCGCCGAGATGTCAGCGCCGACGTCCACCGACCTGGCAGCCGCGCTCAAGGCGACGCGGGATCGTCCGAACGTGATGGCGCATCCGTTCACCTGCGACGGCACCGCGATAACGACCTTTCCGGCGGTCTGCAACACGGCGGTACGCATCCTGCGGTGGTCCGGCAACGGCTTCGCCGATGTGAACGACACCTGGGTGGACGGGCGCGGACTCATGAAACTTCTCACCTAAGAGCGCCCGGCACGAGGGAACGCGGCGTCGCGCCCCTGTTGCCGGACGCCCGTTGGGAACGATGTGAATCTGCTGTTGTGGCAGGAGCATCAGATTCACATCGTCAAGAACGACCGGCAATAGGCGCGGTACCGGGACGTCGATGAGGGACCGAACGGATGCAGGCACGGCCCTGGTCAATCATGGAGTCCTCGACGGTCTGTAACTGACCAGGGGGTTGCATGCCTGCCGTACCAGCATGCCTGCTGGACGCCGGAGCCGACCTTGAGGCGCCGGGGTCTGTGATCGGCGGCGTGCCTGCCGTCAGGTCGGTGATGCGACGGGCAGGCCACGTGACCGGGCGGCTTGCACCAACCGCTTGTCGTAGGCCACGAACCAGGTGAGTGCGGGTGCCAGTTCCTCAGCGGTGGCGAGGTGGATCGCGTCGAGGCTGCGCAACATCGCGTCGGGTAGCGTCGCGGCCGCGTCGAGGACCGCTTCTGTGATCGGCTTCTGATGGAGCACGGCGAACACCGCGCGCAGCACCGGCAGCGCCGCCGGCTCGGTGCGGATGAGCGCCCGGGTGGCTTCGGTCCGCGCCAGCGCGGACGCGGTCAGCGGCATCGGATTCGCCGCCAGCCACGCCCGTAACGCGTCGGTCTCGGACTCCTGTCGAACCAGCTTGACGATCGCCGAACTGTCCAGGTAGATCACATGCGGTCCGCACGCAGCTCGGACACGACCTCGGCAGTGTCGCCACCGTGGCTCGCAGCGGCCGGTCTGATCGCCAACAGTGCAGCGATTCCTCCCGGGTTGCTCGCCGGCGTCAGTTTGCCCGCACGAATGAGTTCGTCGACTGCCGGATCACCGGTGCTGGGCAGCGGGACGAGCATCGCGATCGGCTGGTCATGCTCTGTGATGAGCACGGTTTCCCCGGCCGCGGCTCGATGGATCACCTTCGAGGTCTGCCGGGTTACTTCCCGAATCCCCATCGTTATTGTCATGACAAAATGTTAGCACACCAGGTCTGCGCGGAGCGGACGACCCACCACCTACCAACGCACCAGCGAGTAGACGAACACAACCAACATGATCATCTAATGCTTCGGCGTCGGACTGTCCGCCCCGCGAGGCGGACAGTCCAAGCCTGGCGCTGGGAGCTCTGCGCCAGCTCGTTCACTTAACGGCCGGAACGCCGTATTTGTCGATTCCGGACCGCACCAGAGTCAGCGCGCTCGGGTTGGCGGCAAGATTTACCTGGTCCATGAAACTGAGTGCGAACAGGCCCATGGATGTCGCCTGGCGAATATAACTGTCGGTGAAAAGCGCTTTCAGGTCGCTGGTCCAGGTGTTCTGGTTGCCGTTGTCGGGTTTGAAGTGCGAAACCATGACCGGACCGTACTGGCCGAGTATGCGCGTCATGTCCAGAATATCCTGGGCATTCGAGTCCGATTGCATCGCCTGGAAGCTCTGGAAGTCGGACTGACGCATCACGTCCGCGAAATAGGGGAACATGGACCGGCCGCCGCCGATGCTCGGGTCGTCGTAGCGGGCCTGCCAGCCTCCCCATCCCAGGGAGACCTTGGAATTCGGGGCCACGGAGTGCAGGATCGACATTGCCGCCAGATACTTGTCCTTAAGCGCGAGGTAGTAGTTGGTCACCTCGGGGCTGACCGCCCAGGCGTTGGTCTGACAGGCGTAGGTCTGGAATTCCGTGAAAAGCGTGACATAGAGCGGTGGACCACCGGCTGCACCCTTGAAAATCGTGGCGAGCTGGCGGACATCGTCGAGAAAAGCCCCGGACAGGGGGTAGTCACGACCACAGGCCGGCCCGTGGGAGGTCTGCGTGGTGCCGACATTTCCGGTTCCATCAAGCCACACCACGAGATGAATCGAACGGCCCGAGGCGTAGGTCTGCGGAATTCTGTTACTCGCCCAGTCCCGCATGAATCCGAGGTCGCCGGGTGAGTTGTACCAGGTCGTGAACATGCCGAGTCCGCCGGCGATCGGTGATGCCGCATCGCTGTCCAGGGCCGGGCCGAGCCCGAAAAGAAGCTTCCCGGAGCTGTTGGCGCTTCGTGGCGGTGCGACCGGGGCTGAAGTCGCCGACACGGGGGTTGGCTGCGTCGCCGATGCAAGCACTGGTCGCGCGGACGGTGCCGTCGTCGACTGAGGTGCTACCGGCGGTTTAACCGTGGTCGTTGGACTGACCGCCGGTCGACCGACTCCACCGGCAGCCGACGCCATGGCAACCGGTGGTAGGGATGACCGCGCAGGAGCCGGCCCGGGCTCCCCCTGCTTGGACGATGTCGCAGTCAGAGGCTGACAAGCAGCCAGAGCGAGAGCGGTCAGGGCTACGCAGGAAAGAAGGACGATGGACGCGGGGCCGGTACGAGGAAACTTTGCTGCAGTCACAGTCAGGTCCCGTCTGATCGAGATCAGTAGCGACAGCTTACGGGGCTGCCGCTGCGGGGCATCAGGAGGATGTCCTGTCGACCGAATCGGCGCCAGACGGTAATCGGGCCTGTGAGCAAACAGCTGTCGTCATCCCGTGCGCTGAAAGATCTTGCTGTAGCCATCCGCGTACGTGACATCGATCGTGTGGGACACCCGCAGAAGCACGGGCCCGCGTACATAGACGTACTCGGCCTT
>NZ_CAUVXO010000167.1:3912-11554 GCF_963555865.1 Protofrankia sp. Cr1 | reverse complement strand
TGCCGGCGCCCGGGAGAACACCGCGCCGAGTTCGTCGGGGTCCGCATTGGCGAGATCCGCCGCGTCCAGGGGACGGCCGAGCCGCCGGCTCAGTTCATACGGCGCGCCGAACGCCCGCTCCAGCGGAATCTGCTGGTCGAGAACCATGCCCACCAGGAGCGCGAGCGGGTCTCGCGTCAGCAGCTCGTCCGCCTCGTCGATCTGACTCAGATGCAGTCCCACGTCACTACCGTAACCGGACCAGTGGAGGGTTGGCCGTCCTCCTGGTCAGACGACCCTCTCGTCGGTGTTGTCCCGACATGCCTCGGGCGATGGGTCTGTGCCCGCCACCCAACGCAGGCCGCCGCCGAACTCGCCCGCCCACCGAAGTAACTCGACATGCTCGCCAAACTACTTTCAGCTTCCCGATAGCAGTCCTTCGGCGGTCCGGGGTCTCCTGCGGTTTGCCGTGGTCTCCCGTTTCCCCGGTCCCGCAACGATCCTGCCTTCAACGGTAGGCGATTTTTCTTAGCGCAGCTTGTCGCAAGCTTGCCAGCCCCATGCGTCGGCGCGGGCAATATTGACAGTATGTCCGATCACAATCCGCCCGGGAGCGGAGACAAGGCTAGTGGACCTGTCGGGTGTGGCTGCTTTACACTAGTGATCTTTTGGTACATCTTGTTCATCATCTTGAATAAGAGCGCACCCGATGATCCTTACTATAGCGCCACCTCCTGCAAGAACGGGACCAAACCTAAGCAGGTGGAGATCATCGCGATTGGATTCGACCCCACCTGCGTGGTCACCACCCGCGGGGAATACCGATTCGTCAACCGGCTGGCTGGTAGCCCCGTGACGATCTGCATGGGTCACGGTGGCCGTTGTGAGACCGGCCACGGCGCTCCGCAGGAGCTCCAGGACGGTGTCACCATCCAGCCGGGCGAGGCGCGCACTCTCCCGTTCCCGGGAGCGGGCGAGCGGAATTACCCCATCACCGTGCGGTCGGAGTGGGTCACCTTCGTGCGCCCCGACCTCGTCATACGTATTGAGTCGTCCAACAGCGGAAAGTAAAGCCGCCGAGCTGGCAGCGGACCGATCGAGGCGCGCCACCCGCAAGCTGTTGGACCGTCTGCCGGCCGGGTCTGGATACAACGCGATGCTGTCCTACATCGCCACCGTCGCCGTTCGCGTCGCCGGGTTGCCCGTCGAGCTACGGGTGACGGGGAACCGATCTCGCTTCCCGACGCGCGCACGGGATCCACGTGTCCATGCCGGCCAGGTGTGCCGGAAGGCAGAAGCCTGCTACGCGCCGAGAGGCGGACGTTCTGGTAGTCGAGGAAGACAGCGACTCGCGGGGTCACGACGTAGCGATCTAGAAAAAAGCCCCGCCAGTCCCGGAGGACGGTGGGGAAAAAGTAGGCGCTACGCGGTCAGACGGGCGCAAACCAGCCCGTCCCGCTCCCTCTTTCCGAAACCCGCCGGTCGAGCACCATGCCTACAAGGAGCGCGAGCGGCTCTCGAGTAAGCAGCTCGTCGGCTCCGGGCACCGTCGAAGTGAGCGCTGTACATGTAGTAACGTAGAGCGTATGACAGCGGCTCCGGATGACGGACACCTCCGAGTGGGGATGAGAGAGCTCTCCCAACGGACAGCTCGTGTCCTAGCGCTGGTCCGCGCGGGCGAGACGGTCGAGGTGACCGACCGTGGCAGGACCGTGGCGAGGATCGTTCCCGCCGAAGACGACCGCTACGAGCAGCTTGTCGCGGCTGGGCTGATACGCCAGGCGGCCGGCCCGTTCAGCCTTTCCCATCTTCCGGAGCCCGCACCCAATCCGACCGGCCGCTCCTCCGATGAATGGCTCGCCGAACTCCGCAACGAAGACTGATGACGACTCTGATCTACCTCGACACATCAGCCGTGGCCAAGATTTTTATCGCGGAGAAAGAGTCGAGCGACCTTCGCCAGTGGCTTTCCGAGCAACAGGAGCCGCTGCGGCTTATATCGTCAGCCCTGCTCGCCGTCGAACTGACCCGGCTGCTCGGACTTGTCAGCCCGGCCATGCTCTCATCGGCTGAAGCCTTTCTCGCGACCGATGTAGACCTCGTCCAGATCACGCCGCCCCTGCTCGCCGATGCGGCCCGCGTACCGCCGCCGCGACTGCGCACCCTCGACGCGATCCATCTGGCGACCGCACTCGACCTCAAGGACTCGCTGGACGTCGTACTGAGCTACGACAAACTCCTCGTCGATGCCGTCGGCGCATCCGGATTGACGGCCGCATCACCCGGAGCGCAGCGCTAGACCCGATGTAGATCTGCTCCTTGTTTCCGGCATCCGCTGCTCCAGCACCATCCCGATCAACAGCGCCAACGGGTCGTTGGTCAGCAGCTCGTCTGCCTCGTCGATCTGGCTCAGGTGAAGTCCCACTCGAACACCGTAGCCGGCCTGGGAACAGCGGCCGTCGCGCCGCCGACCACATCGCCGTGTGGTTTACGTTGTGCCGGCACGCTTCGTAGTCGCCAGCCGCACCAACAGGGACAGGCGCAGCGGTGCGGGATGTACGGTGCGACCCTCGACCCTCGACCCTCGACCCCTCGACCCGCGCACCCCGTCCTCAGACGCTGAACGCCGTCATCCTGCAGGTGGCGACGTCTCCGGAGGAGTGACGGTTGCCGCGGGCGGGGCGGCTGGGACGGGCGGGGCGGCTGGGCCGGGCGGCGCGGCTGGGCCGGTAGCCGCGGCAATGACAGCCTGCGGGTCCAGGATCACACCCTGAGCAGCCGCCATGTCCGTTATGTAGCGGGCAAACCGTAAGTGCAGCCACACCTTGACGAGGCTGGTCACCGCCGACACGGCAAGACCCGCGATCGCCAGGACAGGGACCATGCTCAGCGCGGTCACGACACCGACCGCCGCTACCAGCGGGGAAGGCGCGGTTGCCACCAGGGGTAGCCGCCGAACGCCCCATTGATCACCTCGAAGACTCGCGCCAAGTCCTCGTAGGCCATGGTGCGCTTCGTCGGGGCGGCGCTCATGGGCTCCTCGATCTCCCCTCGCATCACAGTCTCACAACTAGTGACGGAAATTTTTGGAGCCGACTCAGAAGGCTGTCGACTACCTGCACGGACGAGGATGGGGCCCGGAGGGGCAACCTCCTCGCCGCAGCATGTCCAGATTTGCGCTCCATCGAGACTCTCCCAGGCCAGACCCGGCGTCCGGTAACCCGCCCACGAGCACTTCAGACGAGCACGCGCATACAGTACCGTAGGGCGCTTCAACACGTCTCAGAGGATTATCGGAGTCTCGATCCAACCGTCCTGCTCGGCAGGTCTCGCGGCAGCAATCCCAGGAGAGGTCCCAGATGATCGATCGCCAAGCTCTCTCCGACGATCTCGCCCGGCTGGTTCGGGCACTGGAGACCACTCTGGCGTCGGATGCGCGCCGCTCGGCCACACAGGCGACAGACACAGCCGTTGCTTGGGTCGTGACCACGCTCCTGCTTCGTTTCTGCGAGGACAACCATCTCGTCCCCACCGGGACCCGACTCGTCCCGCCGCAGTCGATGTCCCCCAGCAGCGCAGGCCCACAGGCTGACGCCCGCTACGGCGGAACCGCCCTGGATCACCTCACATCCTGCCTGGCGGCGTTCCTGCGGACGGGATTTTCGACCGTGTTCGACGGCGTGTTCACATCCGACTTACTGCTGACGATCCCTCCCGATGCCGCGGACACCCTGGTGTCCTTCTGGAACCGTCGTGACCAGGGAGACGAGCTCCACTACGACTTCACCGACCCGGCGCTGGGCACCGGCTTCCTTGCGGATGTCTACGAGCGGCTCTCCGACTCCAGACGAAAGGAGCACGCCCTCGTACCCACGCCTGACTTCATGGCGGATCTCCTCCTCGACCTGACGCTCGATCCCGCGATCGAGGAGGTGGGGCACAGGCATGTTCGGCTGATCGACCCGGTATGCGGCTCCGGGCAGTTCGTTCTAGGCGCGTTCGACCGCCTGTTCAGCGCGTGGAGCCGGAACGCGCCTGAGCTCTCCGCAGGTCACCAAGTACGCAAGGCCCTGGCAGCGGTGCACGGTGTGGATCTGCTCCCGTCGTCGGTCGCCATCACCCGATTTCGGCTGTTCGTGACCGCGTTGCGCGCCGCTGGGGTGGCCGCGCCGGTCGATGTGGCGGACCTCGACTGGCCGCTCAACATCAGGGTCGGCGACTCGCTGCTCGGACCAGAGGGCCCGCGGGCAGACGAGACCGAGCAGACCCACAGGACGGGTTATCACGTTGTCGTCGGGAACCCGCCCTACCTCACCGTCCGGGACCGGGACCTCAGCCATCGCCTCCGGGAGCGTTACTACACCTGCAGCGGATCGTTCACGCTGGCGGTCCCCTGCACACAGCGCTTCTTCCAGCTGGCTCGGACGGCTGACATCGACGGACGGGGCGCCGGTCACGTCGGCATCCTGACCTCGAACTCCTTCATGAGGCGGCAGTTCGGGCAACGGCTGGCCACGGAATTCCTCGCCGAGGAGGTGACACTGACACACGTCCTGGACACGTCCGGCGCCTACATCCCCGGGCATGGCACCCCGACCGTGCTTCTGATCGGCCGAAACCGGCGACCCGACATGTCGGAGCCTCTGGTCGTCGTGCTCGCAGAGCGCGGGGAACCCGTGCGGCCGTCCCTGCCTCGTGAGGGTCAGGTATGGCGGTCGATCCGTCGACACGCGCGTACGGTCGGCCTCGCCGATCGCTGGACTCGGTCCGTGAGCCTGGACCGGCGTGTCCTTCGCGAGTTTCCGTGGCAGTTGACCGACAGCACCGCGCGGGCTCTGATTACCCGCATGTCCAGGCAATCCGTGCTGGGGGACGTCGCTACCCGCATCGGGTATTCGGCCATCACCGGTGCGGACGACGTCTTCGTCGCACCGCCGGACGTCTTCCGCAGACTCGGGCCAGCGGAAGAGGGAGGTCTGGTTCGGATCTCCACGGGCTTCGAGGTACGCGACTGGGCCGTTCGGACCGACAGGACCGGCTTTTTTCCCCGCCGCGAGGATCACTCTGTCGAGGACATTCGAAGCTATCCGCGCATCCATGACCGGCTCTGGCCCTACCGAACGACCCTGCGGGAGGGCCGTGCCTCCAGCGCCCTGCACCGCACCTCTGGGCGCCCCTGGTACGACTGGACGCAGATAGCGGCGCGGGCCGGCGGCGACGGACCCGCGATCACCTTCTCCTGGGTGGCAAGCCACAACCACTTCGCGCTGCAGCGCGGGCGCGTCATCGCGCTGCAGTCGGCACCGGTCATCGAGCTTCCGGAGGATTCCACCCGAGCCCGGTACGTCTCCCTGGTCGGGCTCCTCAACAGCTCAGCCGCATGCTTCTGGTTGAAGCAGCACAGCCACAGCAAGGGATCCGGCCTGAGGCAGGAAGGCGGTGGGGAGGCATGGCAGGAGTTCTACGAGTTCACCGGGGTCAACCTCCAGGGCCTTCCTCTTCCCGGTGATTTCACGACGTGGCAGTCGGGTCTCCTGGATGGACTCGCTCAGGAGCGAGCAGCCTGCACTCCAGAAGCCGTCAGCGCCTCCGGAGCACCGACTGGGGCACGCCTGGCCGAGGCCCGACGCCGGTGGGAGAGCGTCGGGCGAGAAATGGTCGCGATTCAGGAGGAGCTGGACTGGACGATGTATGCCCGTTACGGCATCCTCCCCGAGCCCGGCGAGACTCTTCTCGCTCCGGCCGAGAGCATCCCACCGATCAGTCCGGGTGAGCGGGCGTTCGAGATCGTGCTGGCCAGGAGGGTCGCAGCAGGCGGGGAGAACACGACCTGGTTCTCCCGCCATGGCTCGACGCCGATCACTGAGATCCCCGAAAGGTGGCCGGCCGCATACCGCGATGTCGTCGTCCGTCGAGTGGACGCGATCGAGCGCAGCGACGATCTGAGCCTGTTGGAGAGGCCGGAGTTCAAGCGCCGGTGGCACAGCGACGGCTGGGACACGATGCAGGCCGGCGCGATTCGCCGGTGGCTGTTGGACCACTGCGAGACACAGCATCTCTGGCAAGAGGATAGCGACGGGCTCCGCCACCCTCGACCGCTTACGATTGGTCGTCTGGCCAGACTCGTCCTGGCCGATCCCCAGGTGGTCGCGGCCGCGGCGCTCCTTGCACCCGACCGAGACCCAGCCGAGGTCCTCACCGATCTTCTCGTCGAGGGGCACATCCCGTGCGCGGCGGCTCTGCGGCATACTCCGGCGGGTCTCGTGAAGCGGGCCGACTGGGAGACGGTCTGGGCGAACCAGCGTGCAGAGGACGCCAGTGAGCCCAGTTCTCAGACGGCATCCATGGTGCCACCGAAGTACACATCCGGTGATTTTCTGCGTCCAAGCTACTGGCGAATCCGCGGCAAACTCGACGTTCCCAACGAGCGTTTCATCTCCTACCCTCCTCTCGACCCACGCATGCCGGACCAGACCCTGATCGGATGGGCCGGCTGGGAGACGGCCGAACGAGCGCAGGTCCTAGCCGATCTCCTCGCGGCCGACGGGGTGGGTAGCGACCAGCGGTCACGGATAACGCCGCTCCTGAATGCCCTGTACGAGCTCCTTCCGTGGCTGGAACACGCGTGGGGACGGCCAGGCCCCGTGTGTGAGTCCGCATCAGGCCTGCCGTTCGCCGAGTACTTCTCCAGGCTCCTTGAGGAAAGGGACGAAACGCTGGAGGATCTTCGGGCATGGCGCCCGGAGCCACCTCGTCGGGGAAGACCCCGGAAGATCCGATCCTGATCACGAGATCAGCCGCAGGGCGGACGCAGGGTTCGTGACGACCCGCCCGCGCCCCCGGCGATCAGGCAACGGCGATCAGGCCACGGCGATCAGATCGCCGTGTAGTCGGTGTAGTCCCGGCAGGCGCCGTAGTCGTCGGCATCCTCGCAGGCAAGACGCACGAAATCCACGGCGAGCGCGACGTCGATGCCCTTCTCCTGCGCGGGCTCGGCGGGCCAGGCCTTCGGGTAGCGGAGCTGCCGGCGGACAACGGCCACCCGAGGATCACGTGCCCAGCGGTCGGCCTGCCGGTCGCTGGCCCTCGCAGCCTCCGGTTGGTGATCGGGACTGGGACGGCCGCGGTAGACACGGACGGCCGCGAGCTCACCGCCGAGTCGTCGCCCGTCAACGACTCGCTGCGCCACGCGCACGGGATCCACGTGTCCCCGCTGGCCGGGTGTACCGGAGGGCAGGAACCTGCTGCGCGCCGAGAGGTGGACGTTCTGGTAATCGATGAAGACAGCGACTCGCGGGGGCATGACGTAGCCGATCTGGAAAAAACCCCGCCAGTCCCGAAAGACGGCGGGGAAAAAGTAATCATCACGCTACCGACGCAGGCTCCTGCATTTCAAACGCTGACACGGTCGCCCGCTGTGGTCCTTCACTCCGGCACGAGCGGAGCCGCGGATCCGATTATGACGCTGCATGGTCAGACGAGTGCGGATTGCCCCGTCCGGCTCCACCTTTCCGATACCGGCTGGTCCGGCACCATCCCGATCAGCAGCCCCAACGGGTCGTTCGTCAGCAACTCCTCCGCCTCGTCGATCTGGCTCAGGTGCAGTTGCAGTTGCAGTTGCACATCGACACCGTGGCCGTCACGCCGCCGCCCTCGCGACCGA
>NZ_CAUVXO010000167.1:2472-3445 GCF_963555865.1 Protofrankia sp. Cr1 | reverse complement strand
ATGGAATCTTGGCAGCGCCTACCCGATCGGCCAGTAGAACAGCCGCGCCGCATGGTGCACGATACGGTCATGACCACTGTGGAGGGAGACTTTTACGAGGACGACGAGCCGCTCGCGAAGATCCTCGCGATCTGGGAACGCACCCCGAAGACGCTGACGGTCTCGTCGCCATCGGGGCAGGAGCCATCAAGCCTCGTTGTACTCGAGCGTGAGGTCTACACGATGAGCCAAGCCGCACGTCTGCTGGGCGTCAAGCCAGCGACGCTGAGGCGCTGGATTGACGGCTACACCCGAGCCGGCGCCAGCTACGAACCTGTAATCAGGCCACGTCGCACCGGAAGCGAAACGGTCACCTGGGGTGAGTTCGTCGAGGCTGGCTACCTCCGCGAGTACCGCGTCAGGCACAGGGTGAGCCTGCAACAGCTTCGGCCGGTCGTGCAGATGCTCCGCGACCGCCTTGGGGTGCCGTACCCCCTCGCTCACGCCAGGCCATACGTCGCGAACAGAGACTTGGTCCTCGATGTGCAGCAGCAGACAGGCATCACGGGCGAGCTTGCCATGGTGGTCCTTCGCAACGGACAACTCATTCTCGCGCCTGGAGCCGAAGCGTTCGTCCAGAAGATTGACTTCGAGCCAGGAGGAGTAGCGGTCCGGCTCTATCCGGACAACAAATCGAGCCCCGTCGTATTCGATCCGCTGCACGACCTGGGGGAGCCAACCGTTTTGGGTATTCGGACGGCCAGCCTCTACCGCCGATTCGTCGCGGGAGAGTCCATCGCGGCTATCGCCGGACTTCACAAAATCCCCGAGGCGGACGTGGAGGCAGCCATTCGCTACGAGAGCCGTGTGCGCGGCTACGGGCCTGCCGCATAAACTCGCCCGATCTCAATCGCGCCAGCCCTTCCAACCGGCCGAGCTACCGGGTAAGCCGTGTGCTCCTTCCAGCATCGTCAGCCCGACCGCCGCACAACTT
>NZ_CAUVXO010000167.1:1505-2203 GCF_963555865.1 Protofrankia sp. Cr1 | reverse complement strand
CTTAGAATGACAAGCCGAGCACAGCCTCCTCCATGTTTGACTTGAGCGCCGCGGCCCTACGTGGCTGGCCGCGGCATCTGAATACCTGGCCGCCGCGACCAGCGCCGACTGGCCCGCCGATATTCGGATATTGCGCGACCTGGTCGGGGCAGCCGACGCAGCCGACGCCACTTTGGCCGATGTGGACGAGACCGGTTTCGAGGTCGCGAACCGCTTCCAGGGCAGGCACCAGGTCGGTGTCACGGCTGAACAGGATGCCGACGTCGTAGGCGTTCTCGCAGGCGAGGCGTACGAAGTCGACAGCCAGCGCGACGTCGATGCCCTTCTCCTGGGCAGGCTCAGCCGGCCAGCCCTTCGGGTACCGCAGTTGTCGACGTACGACCGTCACCCGTCGGTCACGTTCCCACTGGGCAGCCTGCCTGTCGCTGGCCCTGGCAGCCGCCAGCTGGTGGTCCGGGCTCAGACGGCCACGATAGACACGAACGGACGTCAACTCGCCGCTGAAGCGTCGACCGCCGACCATCCGCGGCGAGTTGCAAAGCACGGCCTTCTGCCAGGCCTTGCCCGTGGCGCTGAGGATGCCGAGGTTGTTCCAGCGGCGACAAATCGTGTGGAGGCCGACACCTTCGAGGATGTCGTCGACCCCGGCGACCAAGAGCGCGGCTTCCGCCTCGTCCTTGGTCCGCTTGTCCGGCAGT
>NZ_CAUVXO010000167.1:0-863 GCF_963555865.1 Protofrankia sp. Cr1 | reverse complement strand
CAGCCGTAGGCGCGGTTCCCGCCAGCGGGCACGCCGGATGGTGCGATCCGGGGATGGGACGCCGTCCGTTCCTATCGTGGCAGTACCGCGTCTGGGTCTGGCAGGGACGGCGAGAGGACCGTCCGGTAGGGCGCCATCAGCTCCTGCGTCAGCGCCCTGCCGGGCAGGGCACCAGTCCTGGCGACGTGCTCCGCGACGACGGCGAAATAGTCCTCATAACCACTGGGCGTGAGGATGGCCACGTAACACGCCGGCTCGTCGAAGGGATTCCCGAAGCCGTGCGCCAGCCGCCGGCTGGCGAACACCGTCTCGCCCGCGACAGCGGTATGAAACCCGTCCCCGACCCGGAACCGCAGCCGGCCCTCGACGAGCACGAACGTTTCATCATGGCCCTCGTGAACATGAGGAAGCGGTCCGGGCTGCCGCGGGCCCATCCGCCCCTCCAGCACGGTGAGCCGGCCGAGCGTATCACCATCCGTGACCTTGACGAGCATCGACCAGTTCGGCAGATCGATCCGACGGCCTTCGTCACGGCCTCGGACGAAACCCCGAACAGGTTGCTGCCCGGCTGGAAACCGTCCGTCTGGAACATCGGCGTCGAATGTCACGGCGCTTTCACCTCAAGAGAAGGCCGGCGAGCCATGGCCGTCATAGTCAGCACTGGTTGTCGGCGCCACGTTCGTTCTTTCCGAACCTCGCTGGTCCAGAACCATGCCTATAAGTAGCGCCAGCGGGTCTCGCGTCAGCAGCTCGTCCGCCTCGGCGATCTGGCTCAGGTGCAGTCCCACGACATCACCGTAGCCGACCGTGGCGCGGGGGCTGCCACACCACCCGTCCGAGGGCTGTGTAGTCGGCCGTCCCCG
>NZ_CAUVXO010000166.1:9588-10456 GCF_963555865.1 Protofrankia sp. Cr1 | reverse complement strand
TATCCTTTCTGTTCCCCCGAAGCAGGACGTGAACGCTAACCAGGTCAGTGGTTCGTGCTCACACCCACCCCTGACGGACGACGGCCTCGACGACCGCGAAGACCTCGTCCGGGGTGAGCGCGCTGCGCGAACCGTCAGGATGGCGGGGGGCGCCGCCCACCGAGCTGCCGCCGCCCCAGCCGGGTTCGCGGGCGGCCAGGGCGGCGAGGATCGTCCCGGGATCGCTCGGCGGACCGACCGGGAAACGGTCGACGAGGTCGCTGCGCCGTCCGACCGTGTAGGCGATCGAGGAGTCCGGTAGCCGCCGCCAGAGCACCGCGCGGGTGTGCCCGGCGGTGTAGACCGGGTCGAATCCGTCGCCGGCGCTCGTGGCCATCACCCAGCCGGTACCGCTGTGGGTGACGGTGAAGGTCGGCTCCCTCGGGTCGGCACGGCGCGGGTCGGCACGGCACGCTGCGGGTTCTCTCCGGGCACGCGGGTGATCAGCCTGGTGATGGCTGTGACGCAGCCGGCGAGCGCCCCGGCGGGGTCGCCTACCGGGGCATGGCGGCGCGGTAGCGGGACGGCGGCGGCGAACTCGGCGAGCAGAGCGGGATCCGCCACCGGGTAGGCGGGGCCGTGGGCGTCCCGGCTGCCGACGCTCTCCACCAGTGCCCGGGTGCGCGGTGCGTGCGCGGAGCCGGGCGCCACCCATTCGGGATGGGCCAGCAGCGCGACGGCGAGGGCGGTGTCGGCGTCGATGTCGTTGACGTAGACGGTGTAGGAGCTGGGGTCGAGCCCGAGCAGCAGCGCGTCCAGCACCTGCCGGCAGGTCGCCGAGGTCACCAGCCGCACGCAGTTGCCATGGTGGTCGAAGCTCAGCCGGCGT
>NZ_CAUVXO010000166.1:0-9317 GCF_963555865.1 Protofrankia sp. Cr1 | reverse complement strand
CCACTGCGTCATCCTTGCTCGTCGGGGGGGAGCAGACGTATGCGGCCCGGGTCCGCGGGTCGTCCGTCAGGACCCGTGGAGGATCGACCACCGCCCACGGAAGGTGTAACGCCATGGCCACCACCGACCAGCAACCCACGGATGCCCGTCGACTCCTTGTCCACATGGTCGGCGCCGCCGACCTCGGCACGAGCTCCGGCCGACCGTTCGCGGCACGATGCGCCGAGTTGGAAAGCGCGGGCCCGGCCGAGGCTGCCCGCCTGCTGACGGCAAGCGCCGACCTGAAGCGCCCGGCGCCTCTGGCTGCGGTGTTCGCGGACGGTGCCCCCCGATACGACCGGGTCATTCTCGTCGTCACTAGGCCACAGGCCGGTACGGAGTCCGACAAGGATTTCACCCGTCCGCTCGGCGTGGCGATAAAAGAGCGGCTGGAAAGTGAGGGCCTGTACGGCGTCCATTTCGAAAAAGGTGCCGTGGAACTGCTGGAGGTCGGCGCCCCGCACAGCTCCAAGGTACGTGCGGCCATCCGTGACCGGCTGATGAGCATGTATGCGGGTAGGACCGCACCCAAGGTGGAAATCCAGTTCGGCAGCGGCGCGACCAACGCGGTGATCGGGCTGGTCGCCGGTATGCTCGAAGCCGGTGTGGAGCCGGGGCTGGTGTTGCTGGCCGGCGCTACCGGTAGGCGGATCATGCTCCGCGAGGAAATTCCCGACGAGAAGGAGAACGCGCAGCGCTGGCTCGTCCGGAACCGGTTCTATTCGCCCATGATCGCGCGTGATTCGGACAACGCCCGATTCTGGCAGCGTCGGTTGGACCGTCAGCTCCTCGTGATCGAGACCGCCGACCGTGATGAGGAGGGTGGGGCGGCCACCGGTATGGACGAGGAGGACTTGGCCCGCGTGCTCCTCGAACGGATCGGCCGGTACGAGGCGGTCGACGGTTTTCTCTTCCGGGCCTGGCTGAAAAACCGTACCCATGGCCTCGCCGGTCAGGACAGGGCGGGCCGTCCCGATGCCGAGCTGGACGCGAAGCTCGACGATCTGATCAGGCGTCGCTTTCCCGACCGGGAGATCCGGCAGGCGAACGAGAAACTGCCGCGTAGGGGCATCGAGACCCTGCGGGCCGCGCGAGCGGCAAAGAGCCTGTCAACATCCGCGCTCGACTTCCTGCTTCATCCGCGGCTTCCCGAGGCGGAGAACGCAGCCAAGGATCTGGCGCACGGAAACCGGGCGGATCCGAAGAACCCGCGGATCATCGACCGTTTTCTGGAGACACAGAGTTATCTGCCCCGCCATGACGAGGAGATCGAAGAAGTCGGCTACCCGAGATGGCTCTATCTCGGTGACCGGCGCGCTCTGATTCTCATCGCCTTGGGAAAGAACAGGGGCGAGGATTCGTGGACGTCCGGTCTGGACGGTCTCATCTGGCAGGCACGTCAGGATGACCGGTATGACATCACCCCGATAATCCGGATCGTCGTTTCCGCGGAGACCGAACCGATCGGTCGGTTGTGGGAGGAGAAGGCCCGGGCACAGGACGTCGACTGCCGGGTCCTGCTGACATGCGGGATCGACTTCGGTGATCTTGAGGCTATCCGGTGTGACGTGTGGGACGCCCTCGCCGCCGATGACGGCGAGCTCGACACCGTTGGGGAGGTCTGGGTGGTCACGGGTCCCGGTCCGAAGCCCCAGGGGCTCGGGCTCCTGCTCACGGGTATCGAGTGGGGTCTGTCGTCGGCCTGCCCGACACGGCTTGTGGAAATTCGTTCTGCCGCGGCGGGCTCGAATGAGTCGATCGTGGAGCTCGACCGGGAGGCGATTCTCAACCGCGTCGCCGGGGAAGCCGAACTGGCCGGGGTCGCGCTGTCCGCACTCGACTGCCTGGACATCAGCGCGGCGGCGGCAGCACTCGACCAGGGGTGGGCGCGGTCGCTGCGGCCACTTGCCGCCAGGGTGAGAAGGCTTTCTCTCGTCCCGGCCCCCCGGGATGGCGCCCGGGGAAGGAAGAAGCCGACTGCCGGGGCGGGTGCCGGCATCGATCCGGAATGGCTCGCTTCGATCGACATATCCGATCAGGAGAATTCCCCGCTTCTTCTGTTGCGCGCCCGGTTGCGGCTCGTTCAGACACTCGCGGGGAGCGATCCATGGGGCTGCGCGGTACGGGCCGCCGCCCTGTGTGAAGGGACCTTGGGAAAGCGCGGCGACAACGGATGGTACACGTTGCATCATTCCATTCCGGAAGCTAAGAAACTTGCGACCTACCGTAATCTCAGCCCTGCGGCGTACGGTAAGGATAAAAAGGGCGGAACCGGGGCTCCGCCCTCGGCGAAGGAACTGAAGGACTGCCTGCAGGGTCTGCGTAACGGCCTCAGTAAGCGTGTCACGGTGAACGGCCGCGGACTGCCCGATATCTGGGACAGCGTGCTCGTCGACGAACTCGAGCTGCTCAAGGCGGAGATCCGGGCGTTCACCGTGTCTAGGTGATGCTGCGCGTGACCGCCTGCGCGGTAGATGATCGGCGTAAGTTTGTCGGTATGTACGCTTTTCGGGCGAATAAGCGTACACATCGACAAACTTACGCCGATCTTGCTGGTGAGCAGCGCCGATCGAACAGGGATCTGGCGCCGCCTAGCCGGGTCAGGGGTGGCGCCAGGTGGCCGGATCGGCGGTGACCTGCTCGCCGCCGGCCATGTCCTTGACCTCGTGCGGCTTGCCGTCCTCGAACGGCGGGAACCAGACGAACGGGACCCCCTTGCGGGAGGCGTAGCGGATCTGCTTCCCCAGCTTGTCGGCCTGGTGGTAGACCTCGACGTTGTAGCCGCGGCTGCGCAGCGCCGCGGCGGTGGCCTGCGCCTGCGCGCGGCGGGCATCACTCGGGATGACGACGAGGATGTCGCTGGGGCAGCTGGGGCCGGTGCTCAGGCGGCCCTCGGCCACAAGTTTGGCGAAGATGCGGGTGAGCCCGATCGACATCCCGATGCCGGGCAGGTGCCGGCGGATGAACGACCCGGCGAGATCTGCGTAGCGGCCACCCGAGCAGATGCTGCCGTAGTCGGGCCAGTCGAGGAACTTTCCCTCGTAGACGGTGCCGGTGTAGTAGTCCAGGCCGCGGGCGATGGACAGGTCCGCCACGACGCTGCCGGCAGGCAGGTCCGACAGTTCGTCCAGGACGAACGAGAGTTCGTCCAGACCCTCGGTGAGCAGGTCGGAGGTGACGCCGAGGCGACGGATGTCCGCGGTCACGCCCGCGTCGACGCCACGGATGTGGGCGAGATCCAGACAGGATCTGATCTGTGCGGGTGTCAGCGCGGTCCGCGTGGCGAGCAGCTTCTCGACCCCGGCCGCACCCACTTTGTCAATCTTGTCCGCGATCCGGATGACGCCGAGCGGGTCGTCGATGCCCAGGCCGCTGTAGAAGCCCTGCAGCACCTTCCGATTGTTGATATTGATCGACCAGGCGGGGATGTTCAGGCCGGTCAGGATCTCGTGGATGATCCGGGGGAGCTCGGCGTCGAAGTGCAGCGGAACGTGGTCGACGTTGATGACGTCGATGTCGCACTGGGTGAACTCGCGGTAGCGGCCCTCCTGCGGACGCTCGCCACGCCAGACCCGTTGCATCTGGTAGCGCTTGAGCGGGAAGACCAGGTCGTTGAAGTGTGCGGCGACGTACCGGGCGAACGGCACGGTCAGGTCGAAGTGCAGGCCGAGTCGGGCATCGCCGTCGTCGGCAGCCTCGGCCTGGAGCCGGCGCAGCGTGTAGACCTCCTGTGACGTCTCGCCCTTGGCCAGCAGAACCTCGAGGGCCTCGACGGACGGGGTCTCGACCGAACAGAAGCCGTAGCGTTCGAACCCCTGGCGGATCTCGTCGAGCCAGCGCAGCTCAACCAGCCGGACCTCCGGCAGCCACTCGGGGAACCCGCTGACCTGCGCGGGTCGGACGAGCTGCTCGTCGCTCATCGCGGACGTTTCTCCTCTCGCGGGGCCGGGCTTCCGGTACGGCACGCAGGCCGTACCGTATCCCGCCCATCACGATCGACAGCGTCCCCACGTCGCCAGAGGGCCAAAGGGCGCGCGACGATCGTCAGATCGCGCGCCCGGAGGCCGTAGTCCCCGAGTTCGAGCGTCAACACGCCCAGCGCGGTCACTGTCAATCGCAGACCGTTTGGCTACTCTGTGTTTCGAAATAGATACAGCACGTGATTGAACGTGTTACTCGCCATAGGGAGGTTCCGTTGATCGGGATGCTTGACTGCAGCACGTTCTGGGAGTTGTTCTTCCGCAATCTGTCGTCCCTGGCAAACCTGGTTTTCTGACGAATTGCCGGCCGGCGTCCGTACCGCGGGCGCCGGCTGCCCGCCGCCTACGATGACGCGATCTTGGATAGATCAAAGTGTTCGCGGATCTCGGCCTGCACGTCGACGGCCTTATGTCGGGCGTCGACGACCGCCACGTATTCCTTGCGCTGGAAGATCTCCATCACCGGTCGGGTTTTCTCGTGATATTCCCGGAGGCGGACCTCGAGAGCCTCGGGGTTGTCATCCGATCGGGTCAGCAGCTGACCGCCGCAGACGTCACAGGTGTCGGCGACCTGGGGGCGACTGGCGATGAGGTTGTAGTCCAGTCCGCAGCGTGAACACAGCCGTCTGGCGAGCACCCTGCGGTAGACCTCCTCGTCGGGGAGGTCCAGGTAGATCACGCCGTCGATGTCGTAGCTCTCCAGGAAGAACTCGGCCTGCCGGGCGTTGCGCGGGAAGCCGTCGATGACGAAGCCGTAGTTCCAGTCGTGGCTGGCGAGGCGGTCGCGGACGACGGACTCGACGAGATCGTCGCCAACCAGGTGGCCGCTGGCGACGATGCGTCTGACCTGAGCGCCCAGCTTGGTATGGCTCTGCATGTTCCAGCGGAATATGTCACCCACGCTGATGTGGACGAGGTCGAGGTCGTCCGCGAGCATTTTCGCCTGCGTGCCCTTCCCACTGCCCTGCACGCCCATGATGACGAACTTGCGCACATCCACCTCCGACTACGGAGAAGTTCCACGGGCGCAGGCCGAATGTGGGCATTCGGCTGGCGCCGGATCAGTCGACGACGTAGCGGCGGGGCACCCAGGTCTGGGTGTCGATCGGCGGACGCATGTAAGCGCGTTCCTGCCGTGCCGGAAGCTGAATGTCCGTCTGCGGGAGGGTCTCATATGAGATCATGGTCAGCAGATGGCTGATGAGATTCAATCGGGCGCTTCGCTTGTCATCGGCGTCCACGACGTACCAGGGCACGTCCCTGAGGTCCGTATAGGCGAACATCTGATCCTTTGCCTCGGCGTAGTCGACCCAGCGGGCACGGGCTTCAAGGTCCATGTTTGACAGTTTCCACCGCTTGTCCGGGTTCTTGATCCGATCACCGAAGCGTCTTTCCTGTTCCTTGTCGCTCAGTGACAGCCAGTACTTCACGAGGATGATGCCCGACCGTACCAGCGCCCGTTCGAGCTGGGGGCAGGTCCGCAGGAAATCCTCGTACTCCTCGTCGGTGCAGAATCCCATGACCCGTTCGATGCCCGCCCGATTGTACCAGCTCCGGTCGAAAAACACTATTTCACCCGCCGCCGGCAGATGTTGGATATATCGTTGAAAATACCACTGCGTCCGTTCGCGTTCGGTTGGCGTGCCGAGAGCGACGACCCGGCAGTGCCGAGCGTTGAGTTTCTCAGTGACGCGTTTGATCGTCCCGCCCTTGCCCGCGGTGTCCCGGCCTTCCATGACCACCACGACCCGTAGGCCCCGATGAACGATCCACTCCTGCATCCGCACGAGTTCGGTCTGCAGGCGAACGAGTTCCTTGTCGTAGAATTCCCTCGAACAGCGCCGGGGAGTCACATGTGCCGACAGCGCAGCCTTCGTGGCCGGATCGGTGCTGTTGTTCAGATCCGCCATGGCCCTCTCCGTTCTATCTGGCCCGGCTGTTGCCCGCGGCCACACCGACCAGCCCACACCGACCAGCCCACACCGGCGGGTTGGTCATCACCCCGGAAGTAATTCCGGGGTGATGATCACTGGTACTCCTGTAATTACCCGAAGCGTATTCTACGGCGTATGCCAGCCTTGGCTGTGGGAGCCGGCGACACCGGACATCCGCCTGCTTTCGAACGGAGGACGGGATGGATCCGGTGACGCTGTCGGTACTGGCCAGCGCCCTTGCCGGTGTCGCCGAGGAGACCGGGACACTGCTCGTGCGCAGCGCCTACTCGTCCAACATCAAGGAACGCCGGGACTGCTCCGCCGCCCTGTTCGACGCGGCCGGGCGGATGGTCGCCCAGGCCGCCCACGTCCCCGTGCACCTCGGCGCGATGTACGAGTCGGTGCGTGCCGTGGCCGAACGCGGTGCCGTGCCCGGCGACGTGTGGGTGCTCAACGACCCGTTTGCCGGGGGGAACCATCTGCCCGACATCACCCTCGTCTCGCCGCTGGCGGCCGATGGCCAGATCGCCGATGGCCAGATCATCGCCTATGCCGCGACCCGCGCGCACCATTCGGACGTGGGTGGGATGCGGCCCGGGTCGATGCCGGCCGACTCGCAGGAGATCTATGCGGAGGGGCTCATCATCCCACCCGTGCGGCTTGTCGCCGACGGTGAGTGGCAGGACGACATCCTTGAGTTGATCTGTGCGAACTCCCGGACCCCCGAGCTGCGGCGTGGCGACCTGCGTGCGCAGGCCGCCGCCAACCGGCTCGCCGGCACCCGGCTGGCCGAACTCGTCGACCGTCGCGGTCTGGCCGTCGTACTGGAGGCGTTCACCGAGGTGCTGGCCTACGGCGAACGGCGGAGCCGGGCAATGATCGCGAGTCTGCCGGACGGCCGGTACACCGCTGTCGGCGAGGTCGAGGGCGACGGCGTGGGCGACGACGACATCCCGATCCGGGTGACCGCGACGATCGAGGGGGACGGGCTGACCGTCGACTTCGCGGGAACCTCGCCGGCGGTACCGGGCAACGTGAACTGCCCGCGGGCGGTCACCCGGTCGGCCTGTTGTTTCGCGTTGCGGGTGCTGCTGCCCGACGACGTTCCGGCCAACGACGGCACCTACGCTCCGCTCACGGTGCGCACCGAGCCAGGGTCGCTGGTGGACGCGCGCCGGCCGTCAGCGGTGGTCGCCGGCAACGTCGAGACATCCCAGCGGATCGCGGACACGGTGCTCGCGGCCCTGGCCCCGGCCCTCGCCGCCCGGTCGCAGACGGCCCAGTCGGGGCCGGCCGGTCTGCCCGCGCAGGGGCAGGGCACGATGAACAATCTGATCATCGGTGGGCGTGGGTGGACGTACTACGAGACGTTGGGCGGTGGCCAGGGCGCCTCCTCTCGCGGACCGGGGCCGTCCGGTGTGCATGTCGGTATGACCAACACCCTGAACACCCCGATCGAGGCGCTGGAGCTGGAATACCCGATGCGAGTTGAACGCTACGAGCTGGACCCGGGCACATCCGGGCCGGGGCGCCATCGCGGTGGCGCCGGGCTGGTGCGGTCGATCCGGGTGCTGGAACCGGCGACCCTGTCGGTGCTCACCGATCGCCGTCGGCATGCACCACAGGGCGCCGCCGGCGGTGGTCCGGGCGCGGTGGGTCGTAACGAGGTGGACGGTGTTGCGCTGGCACCCAAGACAAGTCTTGAGCTGGCCGCCGGCGCGGTCGTCATGATCCGTACCCCCGGCGGTGGTGGGTGGGGGAGCCCGGAGCCGTCGCGTCCACCCGGCGGATCCGGATGGTCCGGACCGACCGCCAGTTGACCAGCATGACGTGGCCGTCAGCGAGGTGCAGCTGCTCGACCTCGCACCTGAACACCGCTTGAGCGATGCGACGGCGTAGCTCTTCGACATCGGTGTCGTCGGGCAGGGGGTAGTCCTCGCCATCGATGGTGATGATCGCTGCCACCGTTTAATGATCGCACGTGTGTTCGATCAAAACAACGCTGTGGTCCGCGATGTGGATGTGATCACTTTTGCGATCGATGTCACGGCAGTGTCGCTGCAGTGTCGCTGCGCGGTCTCTCCGGTGGCCATGTGTTGGCTGTCGGGGGCGCTTCCGTCGCCTCGGAGCGGAAATGCGCCGATGATCGGGTCTGGGTATGCGCTCGCAGGTGCGGTGCGCGGAGCCGCCCAGGAGTAATGGTCATCGGAGGGGTATGTGGGCACCGTCGTGCTGTCGCCGCTGGCGCGATCATTTGACGGCGCGCTGCTGGCTGTGGGCGCGCGGGCGGACGAGGCCGGGCGGGCGGCCGCCTTTGCGGATCTGGCTCGTCGTTACTGTGAGTCTGGTCGTTATTACCATACATTCCGTCACGTCGGCGAGACGCTGACGGCGTTGCAGGTGCTCGTCGCGGCTGATCGGGCCTGGGATCAGCCGACCGGGCGCGCCGGCGCGCTGTCGGCGGTTGCCGGCGGCAGGCTTGCGATCTTCTTCCATGACGCGGTCTATGACACATGTGCGGGCGACAACGAGGCCCGCTCCGGAGAGCTGGCCGTTGCCACGCTGACCGAGCTGGGATGTCCGCGGTCGGTGATCCGGGACGTCGACCGGTTGGTGCGGGCAACGGGGACGCATGTGTCCGCCGAACCCGACGAAGCCATGATCAACGATGCGGACCTGCGGGTGCTCGCCCGTCCGGCGCCTGCGTACGACGTCTACGTCCGCAGAGTACGGCGGGAATACGGCTGGGCCTCCCCGGAGCAGTGGGTCGCCGGCCGGGCGGCCGTCCTGCGTGCGTTGCTCGACTGCCGGGTATATGCGACGCCCTGGGCATTTCACCACTGGGAGCCGGCAGCCCGTGCCAACCTGCGCCGCGAACTGGCCGATCTGCGGCGTGTCCGGTAGGTGAACGGTCTGATTCTTTGTTGTCCGAAACTGGATGCTCCATTGATATATTTGTGGTCTGTATTGCGGAGATGGCCAATATATCAACAACTGCGATCATGAATCGGTCGAATGGCTGGCAAACGATGCCACGCTGGCCGACGCTGGGAAGGTGGACGAAACGGATCAGGCAGTGTCCGCCGTGGGCGGCCCGGCGGATGCGGCAAACGACGGTCCATCGATATCGGCCCGGCTCGACGCCTTTGCTGAGCGGCTGCGGATGCTCGGAGCCGTCACCCGGCCGGATGTCGCGCGCGCGTTTGCCACCGTCCGGCGGGACCGCTGCCTGACCGGCTTCTATGACGGTGTGGGGCCCACACCGCGCTACCTCACGGTCTCTCAGGACCACCCACCGTCCGGCGACGTCCTCGACGCGGCCTATGCCGACAGCGCCCTGGTCACCCACATCCCGCAGACGTCC